>CAYXZN010000052.1:0-12486 GCA_964469325.1 uncultured Steroidobacteraceae bacterium | reverse complement strand
ATCGGCTGGACGCGGTGGGCAACACCACCAAGGCGGTCACCAAGGGCTACGCCATCGCGTCCGCATCACTCGCCGCCTTCCTGCTCTTCAGCGCCTACATCGACAAGGTCAACCTGATCCTGGCCGAGCGCGGCGTCGAGCCGATGGTGGCCGTCAACCTGGCCGACATCCGGGTCTTCGTGGCCGGCCTGATCGCGGCCATGCTGGTCTACTTCTTCAGCTCACTGGCGATCCGGGCGGTTGGCAAGGCGGCGCAGTCGATCATCGTCGAGGTCCGGCGCCAGTTCCGCGAGATGCCCGGCATCATGGATTACACCCAGCGGCCGGACTACGCGCGGGTGGTCGACATCACCACCCGCTCAGCGCTCAGGGAGATGATGGCCCCCGGGCTGGTCGCGGTCGGCACGCCCATCGCGGTCGGGCTGCTGCTGGGCCACGAGGCAGTGGCCGGTCTGCTGATGGTGGGCACCATCGCCGGCGTGCTGCTGGCGACGGTGCTGAACAACGCCGGCGGCGCGTGGGACAACGCCAAGAAGTACATCGAGGCGGGGCAGCTGCTCGACGAGGCCGGCATCGTGATCGGCAAGAAGACCGAGGCGCACGCGGCGGCGGTGGTGGGCGACACCGTCGGCGACCCGTTCAAGGACACCGCCGGGCCGTCACTGCACGTGCTGGTCAAGCTGCTGGCGACGATCACCCTGGTCCTGGCCCCGCTCTTCATCCGCTAGCGTGGACCTGATCTTCCAGGCCGCGCTGGTCGGGCTCATCCAGGGGCTCACCGAGTTCATCCCGGTCAGTTCCAGCGCCCACCTCGAGCTCGCCCCCTGGATCTTCGGCTGGGAGAGCGACGGGCTGGTCGGCAGCCTCGCTTTCGACGTGTTTCTGCACCTGGGGACGCTGCTCGCGCTGCTCGGCTACTTCGCCCGCGACTGGGCCCGGCTGATCCGCGCCGGACTGGCGAGCGTGCGGGAGCGGCGAATCGGCGGCGACCCGGACCGGCGGCTGGCCTGGCTGCTCGCCCTCGCCACCGTGCCGGCGGCGCTGATCGGCTTCGCCTTCGAGTCGTCGATAGAGGAGCTCTTCCACGGCGACTCCGACGCGACCCGCCTCGCCATCGCCGGCTTCCTCGTGGTCGGCGCAACCGCGCTGTGGCTGGCGGACCGCTTCGGCGCCCGGCGACGCGGGCTGGCGGAGGTGGGCTGGGCGAGCGCGCTGACGATCGGCCTGTCGCAGGCCGTCGCGCTGCTGCCGGGGATCAGCCGGTCCGGGGCGACCATCAGCGCCGGTCTGGCGCTGGGGCTGGAGCGCGAGGCCGCCGCCCGCTTCAGCTTCCTGCTCGCCACGCCGATCACCCTGGGCGCCGGCCTGTACGGCTCCCGGCGTCTCTTCGCCGAGTCGCTGACCGGCACAGAGTGGGTCGCCATCGGCGTCGGATTCGTCGTGTCGGCGGTGGCCGGTGCGGCGGCGATCGGCTTCCTGCTGGCCTGGCTGCGGAGGCGCTCGGTGGCGGTCTTCAGCCTCTACCGGCTGTTGCTGGCGGGGGTGGTCGTGGCACTCGTGGTGGCCGGCTCGGCAGGCGTGTGACGAGGCCGCCTCCTCGCTTTGACAGGAGGCGGCCTCGTCAATACAATCACCTCGCGTCTCCGCCCCGTCCGGCTCGCCGGCGGGGTGTGTCGCTAGCTTCAGGAGGTCGTCGAGACGCGGGCGCCGACTGGAGCGTTTTTTGTTCCCTGGTCCGCGCCCAAGCCGGTCGCGTCCCCCGCTGCGACCCAGGTCGGACCCGCGTCGGCGGGCCGACAGGAGGGGAGAGAGTGAACAACAAGCCCGTCTACCTGACCGCTGAGGGGCTGGAGAAGCTCAAGGCGGAGCTGCACCACCTGGTAACCGTAGAGCGACCGCGCGTCGCCCAGCGGATCCACGACTCGAAGCTGGACGGCGACATCACCGAAAACGCCGAGTACGAGGACGCCAAGCAGGAGCAGTCGTTCCTGGAGGGGCGGATCGCGACGCTCGAGGCGCAGATCAAGAACGCCGAGGTGATCGAGCACGTCAACGGCGACAAGGTGGCGATCGGCTCGCGGGTCAAGGTGAAGTCGGACGAGGGGGAGGAGCTGTTCACCATCGTCGGCTCGGCCGAGGCCTCGCCGCGCGATGGCCGGATCAGCAACGAGTCCCCGGTGGGCTCGGCGCTGATGGGCCGCAAGAAGGGCGAAAAGGTCACCGTCCAGGCACCGGTCGGGTCGCTCACCTACACCATCGTCGCGGTGGAGTAGGCGGCAGCCGCCGCCCGGCCCCCCACGTGTTCTGGGCCGACGAGATCGCCCTCGGCGCCCACGGACCTCAGGTCGTCAACGACTCGAAGACCCCGTCGGGCACCATCCACGTCGGCGCGCTGCGCGGGGTGGTGATGCACGACGCGATCGTGCGCGCCGTCGCGGACCGCGGCCTGCCGGCGAGGTTCGTCTTCGGCGTCGACGACCTGGACCCGATGGACGCGGCAACGCTCGCGACCGCCGAGGGGCTCGAGGAGCACATGGGTCGCCCCCTCTCCGAGGTCCCGCCGCCGGCCGGCTCCACCCATCCGAGCTGGGCCCGTCACTTCATCCAGCCGTACCTGGACGCCTTCGAGCGCCTGGGCGTGCAGCCCGAGTTCTACTGGGCCAGCGAGCAGTACCGCGCCGGGGTCTTCGACGAGTTCATCCGCGAGGCGCTCGACAAGCGCGCCGAGGTGCTCAGGGTCTACCGCGAGGTGTCGAAGGTCCGCCATCCCGACGACTGGCACCCGGTGCAGGTGATCTGCGAGCGCTGCGGGCGGATCGGCACCACCTACGTGGACGGCTGGGACGGCGAGACGGTCTCGTACCGATGCCTCGCCGACCTGGTCGAGTGGGCCACCGGGTGCGGTCACTCCGGGCGCGTCTCGCCCTTCGGCGGCCGGGCCAAGCTGCCGTGGAACCTGCACTGGGTGGCCAAGTGGCGCCACTTCGGTGTGACCATCGAGGGCGCCGGCAAGGACCTGTCGACCCGCGGCGGCTCGCGCGACCGGGCCGATGCCCTGGCCCGCCAGGTCTTCGGCTTCGAGCCGCCGCGCAACGTGCCGTACGAGTTCTTCACCATCGCGGGCCGCAAGATGCGCAGCTCGGCCGGGACGGGGGCCGCCGCCCACCTTGTGGCCGAGCTGCTGCCGCCCGAGATCGTGCGCTTCCTGATGCTCCGCTACCGCCCGCAGGCGACCATCGACTTCGACCCCACCGGCGAGACGATCCCGCGCCTGTTCGACGAGTACGATGCCTACGTGGCCGAGGCGTCCTCCGAGCCCGCGCCCGGCGCCGATCCCGCCGAGGCGGCGCATCGGCGGCGGATCGTGGAGATGGCGCAGCTGCCGGGGAATCAGCCGCCGCGCCACTTCCTGCCACCCTTCGTCCAGGTCGTCACCTACGCCCAGATGCCGGGCGCCTCGCCGGAGCGGATGGCGGAGCAGATCGGCCGACACCGCGGCGCGCCGCTGGAGCGGGTCGAGCTGGAGGAGCTGACCAGGCGGCTGGAGACCGCTCAGCGCTGGCTGTCGGCGGGATGGGCACCCGAGCGCCTCCGCTTCAGCGTCGAGACCGAGGCGCTGCCGGCGGCGGCGGCCGGGCTGACCGGCGAGCAGCGGGTCTACCTGGCCGGGCTGGCCGAGCGCCTCGAGCGGCCGGGCGACTGGGACGGCGACGCGGTGCAGGCCGAGATCTTCGAGCGCGCCCGTGAGCTCGAGCTGCCGCCGGCGAAGGCGTTCGCGGCGATCTACCTGGCCTTCTGCGGCAAGAGCTCCGGGCCGCGGGCCGGCTTCCTGCTGGCGTCGCTGGACCGCCCGTTCGTGATCCGCCGCCTGATCGAGGCGGCCGGCGCGCCGGCGGCGAGCGGCGCTCGCGGAGCCCGGCGGTGAGCGTCGGGCTTCAGCGGCTGCGCGACGAGCCGGATCGGATCCGCCGGGGCGCGGCGGACAAGGGCGAGGACCCGGCAGTGGTCGACGCCGCCCGGACCCTCGACGAGCGGCGGCGTGCGCTGGTGGCCGAGGCGGACCGGCTGAAGGCGGAACGCAACGCCGCCTCGCGCGAGATCGGGGAGGCGGTGCGCGCCGGATCGGACCCGGACGGCCGGGAGGTGGCCGACCTGCGTGCCGCCTCGACCGCGGCCGGGGAGCGGGTGGCCGGGCTCGACGCCGAGATCGCCTCGGTCACCGAGGAGCTCGAGCAGCGGATGCTGTCCATCCCCAACCCCGCCGACCCCGACGTCCCGGTGGGCGGGGAGGAGGCCAACCAGGTGGTCCGCAGCTGGGGAGAGGTGCTGCCGCGGGCCGAGCGCGACTGGGAGCGCCGGCCCCACTGGGAGCTGGCCGAGGAGCTCCAGATCATCGACAACGCGCGCGGGGCCAAGGTGACCGGGTCGGGCTTCCCGGTCTACCGCGGTGCCGGGGCGCGCCTCCAGCGGGCGCTGATCGGCTGGTTCCTCGACGTGCACACCGGCGAGAACGGCTTCACCGAGGTGTGGCCGCCGGCCCTCGTCAACGCCGCCTCGGCGCGGGGGACGGGGCAGATCCCCGACAAGGAGGACCAGATGTACGTCGTGTCGCGCGACGAGCTGTACCTGGTCCCGACCGCCGAGGTGCCGGTGACCAACCTCCACCGTGACGAGATCCTGGAGGCGGACGACCTGCCGATCCGCTATGCGGCCTACTCGCCGTGCTTCCGCCGGGAGGCCGGGGCCGCGGGCCGCGAGACGCGCGGCATCCTGCGGGTCCACCAGTTCGACAAGGTCGAGATGGTCGCCTTCGAGCGCCCCGACGAGTCGGATGCAGCGCTGGAGTGGATGACCCGCCGCGCCGAGAACCTGCTCCAGCGGCTAGGCGTCGCGTACCGGGTCGTCCTGCTGTCGACCCGCGAGATGGGCTTCGTGCAGGCCAAGACGTATGACCTCGAGGCCTGGGCGCCGGGGGTGGAGCGCTGGCTGGAGGTCAGCTCGGTCTCGAACTTCCGCGACTACCAGGCGCGCCGGATGTCGATCCGCTACCGCCCGGCGCCCAAGGCCCGACCGGAACTGGTCCACACGCTGAACGGGTCGGGGCTGGCCCTGGCACGGACCGTGGCCGCGCTGCTGGAGACGCACCAGCGGCCCGACGGATCGATCGGCGTGCCCGAGGTGCTGCGCGACCACATGGGCGGGCTGGCCCGCATCGGCCCCTGAGGCCCCGCCGCCCGTCCGCGCGGCCTCGAGAGTGCGGCCACGAGGGTGCGGCGAGGTGGGTGCTGCAAGGAGGAGCAGCTGATGGACGAGGCAGAAGGGATCCGCCGCGACTTCGCGGCGAGGTGGGGGAGGGTCGGCGCGGCGTGGGGCGTCGCCCCGTCGACGGCATCCGTCCAGGGCTACCTGCTCCTCCACGGCGGCCCGCTGACCGAGGCGGAGGTGCGCAGCGCCCTGGGGCTGTCTCACCGCGCCACCCTGCTTGCCCTCAAGGAGTGCGAGAGCTGGGGCCTCATCGAGCAGGCGGAGGCGCGGCGGACCGGCGCACGCGGGCCGGCAGGGCGGGCGTGGGTGCCGGTCCGCGACCACTGGGAGTGGTTCCGGCGGGTGTCGGCTGCACGCAAGGCGCGCGAGACCGACCCGGTGCTGCCGCTGCTCGCCGAGTGCCGGCGCCGCGCCGACGAGGTCGGCGAACGCGAGCTCAGCGGCCGGATCGCCGCGCTGCTCGAGTTCACGCACCGCTTCGATCGGGCGGTTACCGCGGTGGTGACGGCCGACGCCGACGCCATCGCCCACCTGTTCGGGGTGCTGGGGCGGCTCGACGAGGCTACGCTCGCGCGGCTGCTCACCGCGCTGGCCGAGGTGCCGGAGGAGGACCTGGCGCGTGCCGGTCGGACGCTGGCCGGGATGCGACCCGTGCTGCTGCGCCGGTTCGTCCGCGCGGCGGGCCAGCCGGGCCTGGCACGCCTGCTCGCCGAGTAGCCGATCGCTTGAGCGGTGCCCGGCGCGGTAAGATTCGGTCCGCGGAGAGGTGGCCGAGTGGCTTAAGGCGGCGGTCTTGAAAACCGCAGGGCGAGAGCCCCGGGGGTTCGAATCCCTCCCTCTCCGCCACCGGAACTGGCCGGAATCGCCCGTTTTCCACCGATTCCGTAACCGGGAGCTCGAAAATGCGGCATAATGATCGTCCCATGCCAACTCCTGTTCGCCGCTACGTCACATGGCGGCTTCCCGACCGACACTTCTCCAAGGTCCACGTGGCAGAGGACGAGGAGGTGACCCTGTGCGGCAGGACCCTGCCGCGCTCGACGGGAGCACCCGAGCCTCCGATTCCCGATTCCGAGCTCTGCCCGGACTGCGCCAGCCGCGACGCCTGAGCAGCGCCGCTGACGCATGAACGGCTCCGGCCACGCCGGGGCCGTTTCTGATCCCCGGGCGCCTGCCTGCCGGGACCGGCGCCTGGCCTAGCCGGCCGCCGGGGGCACGTCGTGGTGCTGTCGGCAGCGCGCCTCGTACTTTTCGTCGCCGATGCCGCCGATGACGATCAGCGGGGAGTCGGCCGACGCCGGCCGCCCGTCGATCAGCCGCTGGGTGCGCGTGGCCGGCTCCCCGCACACCACGCAGATGGCGGTCAGCTTGGTGACCTGATCGGCCAGCGCCATCAGGCGCGGCATGGGGCCGAAGGGGATGCCCCGGAAGTCGCGGTCGAGTCCCGTCACGATCACCTGCTTGCCGGTGCCGGCCAGCCGCTCGACCACGTCCGGCAGGCGCTCGTCGAAGAACTGCCCCTCCTCGATCGCCACCACGTCGGCGCCCTCCACCAGCGCCTCGATCTGCTCCGAGCCGTCGACGCTGACCGCCCGATGCTGGGCGCCGGAGCGCGATACCACCGTCACCTCGTCGGTGCGCGTGTCGAGGCGGGGCTTGACCAGCACGACCTCCCGTCCGGCGATGGCGAAGCGCCGGAGCAGCCGCAGCATCTCGTCGGTCTTGCCGCAGAACATGCAGCCGCAGATGACGTGGACCCAGCCGGCGGTGTAGAAGATCGGGCTCACCTCCTCGCTGCCGGCCGCCCGGGCGGCCGCACTCAGTCGCCGACCAGCGCCACCCCTTCGAGCGGCAGGCCCAGTTCGGCGGCCATCGCCTCGCGCAGCAGCTCCATCGGCGCCTGACGCTCGGTGAAGAGCGTGAAGGTGACGGCCGATGCGGCCAGGAAGCTCGCCTGGCCATTGGCCACCGTCCCGCCACGCGCCCTGGCCTCGGTCATCAGCGGCGTGGTGGCCCGGCTCAGCACCAGGTCGAGGAGGTAGAGGTCATCGGGCAGCACGGAGGGGTCGATGGGCGTCTCGCCGGCCTCGACGCCGATGGCGGTGGCGTTGACCAGCAGCCTTGCCTTGGCCAGCTCGGCCTCGATGATCGCCTCGTGCCACGGCATGGCCCGCAGCTCCATGTGGCGAGCGGCCCGGGCCAGGTGGGCGACCAGCGACTCGGCTCGATGCAGGTGGCGGTTGAAGACCGCGACCCGCTGGAGGCCCGACTGGATCAGGACGGCCACCACCGCCCGTGCCCCGCCGCCCGCGCCCAGGACGACCGCCTGGCGCGGCCACTTGCCCTCGACCCTGGGCAGCACGGCGGCCAGTCCGGCGCGGATGCCGTCCATGTCGGTGTTGTGGCCGCGGAGCCGCCCGTCGCGGTGCACCACCACGTTCGCCGCGCCGCTCGCCCGCGCGTCGTCGGAGAGCGCGTCGAGCATGGCGGGGATACGCTCCTTGTGGGGCGGGGCGATGAGCGCGCCCGCCACGGAGGCGTCACGGAGCTCCGCCACCGCGTCGGCCAGCAGGTGTGGCTTGCGCTCCCAGCGCTCGATCTCGAGGCCGATCCCCTCCGCCTCGAACGCGGCGCGCTGGACCGCCTCGACGAGCGAGGGACCGAGCGGAGAGCCGATGATGGGTATGCGCTGCTGGGGCATGAGGGTTCGGGTGCTGGGTGACTGAATGGTGGGGCAGGGGAAGGGACCCCCGATCGTCCGCCCCGAGGCACCATGCTATCATCGGCCGCCCGGAGAGGTCGCATAGTGGTCTAGTGCGGCGGTTTGCTAAACCGTTGAAGGGGGTAACCTCTTCCGAGGGTTCGAATCCCTCCCTCTCCGCCAGACGGCGCGTCCCCGTAGCTCAGTGGATAGAGCGTCAGGTTGCGGACCTGAAGGTCGTAGGTTCGAGTCCTATCGGGGACGCCACTTCTTACCCCAGACCGGCGGGCAGGCACTAGACTCCGGCCGTGTTAGGCGGGGGCCTGCTGGGATCGAGCGGCCCACTCGACGATCTGGGTACGGAGCGTGGATCCCTGGCGCGTTCGCTGGTACCTCTCGCCGGCCTGGCTGCGCTGGGCGTCCTCCTGGCCCTGCTCCGATGGGAGCTCGAGTCGGTGCACGTGGGCGGCGACGTGTTCTGGTACGCCCGCGATGCCCTCCAGCTCGCCGGCATGCCGGAGGACGCGGCGACCCGCCAGGCGGCCGAGCTCATGGTCAGCCACGGGCGTGGCGACGACCCGGAAAGCTAAGTCGCCCTGGTCGAGTCGATCGATCCACGCTACCCGGGCATCTTCAGCTCGCGCCCCTTCTACCCCGCCACCCTGGTCCCGCTCCTGCCGGCCGTCGAGCTCACGGTCGCCATGCGGCTCTCCATACTGGTCGCGGCCGCCTTCTTCGCCGGCGTGACGGGATGGGTCGTCCGACGGCTGACCGGTTCGCTGCTGATCGGCGTAGCCGTGGTGGCACTCGTCTTCGCCTTCCCCTCAGGCCGGTGGTTCGCGCACCTCTACGCCGATGGCTGGATGCTCGCGCTGTGGACCGTCGGCCTCGGCCTGGCCGGGGTCTACCTGGCGTGTGGCCACGCCCGCCACCTCGCCATCGGCCTGGCCGGCCTGGTCCTCCTCTACCTGACCAAGCCCGCCAACGGGGCGGTGCTGGCGCTCACCTTCGCCCTGGTCGGCCTGGGCGCCGCCGCCTGGCCCTCGATGGCGCAGCGACGCCGATACCTCGTCCTCGGCGCCTCGGCGGTCGGCGTCGCCGTCGTCCACCTCGTCGGCCTGCGGGTCCTGGGCCTGCCGGGCCTGACGGAGAGCATCCAGGACACGTTCACCGCTCACTTCACGAGGCCCGACATCGCCGACCCCTACGGAGCCCTCTTCCGGCGCAATCTCCAGCTCGTGCCCGCCTACGTGGCCTGGGTCGTCCGCAATCCGCTCACCCCCGCCATCGTGCTGGGGCTGGCTGCCCTGGCCGCCGTGGGCCGCGGCTGGAGCGCCCTGTGGCTCATCGGCGGGGTGGCGACCGGCCTCACCGTCCTGCTGCACCCGGTGACGACGCAGTTCGAGCGGCTGATGGCTCCCATCTGGCTGAGCGCGGCGCTGGGCATCGGCGTCGCCGCCCTGGCCCTTGCCTCAGCCGTGGTGCGACGGCGCCGCGGTGTGGCGTGACATGCACGCGGTATCCTGTCGGCCGGGGGCGAATGCACGCCGATGGGCGAGGCGGGATGACCGAGCTGCCCGACCTGTACCGCTACGGCTTTGCGCTGGTGTCGATCATCGTGGCGCTGATCGCGGCAGCCTTCTTCCAGCACTGGCTGCTGCGCCTGGGCGTGGTCGTGCTCGGCGTGGCGTTCGCCGCCTGGCTCGCCGGCTTCCTGCCGCTCAGTCTCCCGTTCTGAGGCGCCTTTCTTCGCCCGGATCTCCCTCGCCCGGCTGCGCCACCCTGGGATCCGAGAAGTCGCCACGGTCTCGCGCCTCGTCGATCGGCTGCTCCTGGTCGACCCCTTCCTCGAGCTCGTCGGGATCGCCGCGGTAGGAGGCAGGTCGGAAGTCCTCGCGCTCCTGCCGGTCAAGCCGGTCGCTTTCGCCGCCCATCTGCGATCAGCCGAACATGGCGATGGTGAGGGTGTTCAAGGTCGCCCCCAGCAGGCCGATCGAGGTGGCGGTGGCGCCGGCCAGGACCAGCAGTCGCGGGAAGCGCGGCGCCGTGACCGCCAGGACCAGCACCACCAGCCCGATGGCGGTCCCCTTGACCGCCATCACCGCCCCGATGCCTCCCAGCTCGAACAGCCCCCGGGCCCACTCGTTGGCCTCGGGGCCGATCCCGAAGCGGTGCACCCCGAAGAAGAAGCTGGTGGCGTCGGCCAGCTGCGCCACCAGCAGGCCGGCCAGGATGAGCCGCGCCGCCAGGGCGCCCGTCCCTCGCCGTATCACCGCGCGCCCGCCAGTCGGGTCTCGTCGGTCACCTGCTCGACCCCGGGCACCGAGCCCACCAGGGCCAGCAGCTCCTCCAGCACGTCGATCGACTCGACCTCGCCGGCCAGCCGCACCTCGCGCCCCACGACCGCCACCCGCAGCCGCTCACCGGCGGGGAGGTCCGAGTCGCGCAGCGCCTCGATGACGTCGGCGAGCAGCTCGTCGTCGGCGGGCAGGTCGCCACGATCGTCCGCCGCCACCGCCGGCTGGACGGCGTCCACGCGCTCGAGCTCGCCCGCGTCGGACGGCGCCGTGCCCGATTCGTCGGCCCCTCCCTCGGCAACCCGCGCCTGCGTCAGGACGCGGTCGGAGGGCGGGTCGTAGGGGACTCCCTCCTCGGAGGCGACCAGCGGGTCGTCCGTCATGCCGCTGGCCGGTGGCTCGGCAAGGTCGCCGGTGTCCTCGGACGGCAGCGGCTGGCGCTCGGTCGCGGGGCGTGGGTCATCGGTCATCTGCTTCCTCCCTTCGTGCGGCGTGTCGCACCGACCCGTCGGCGGAGACCAACAGCACCGGGACCGGCGACTCGCGGTCCGCGCGCTCGGCATCCGTCTCGGAGCTCCCGAGGAGCCGATCCACCAGGCCCCGCTCAGCCTCATCGTCGGAGATCAGCACGACGTCGGCGTCGTGGCGCTCGGCGTACTGCAGCAGGACGTCCATCCCGGGCCGCCGGGGCAGCCACGCCTCGGCCTCGACTCCCTGCGCGGCGGCCTCCTCGATCTGCGTCGCCAGGCGCCGGCGGCCGAGCCGCTCGAGCTCGGGCACGTTGAGGGTGTCGCCGTAGAGCTCGGGCTCGCCCTCCGCCGCCCACTCGTTGGGGACCGGGCTGGCGAGGGGGGAGGCGCTGCCGATGTCGTACAGCAGGACGCGCGCGCCCGACGCGCGCGCGGAGGCGACGGCCAGGCTGCGGGCCTGCGGGTGGCGGTCGTCCTCGTCGGTGGCGGCGACCACGGTGCGTGCCGTCGCCAACAGCTCTCGCGGCGGAAGGCTCTCGTTCCTCAGCATGCGGCTGATCATCCGCAGGAATCGGACCGGCCCCGTCCCTAGTCGAGGACGGAGCGCCGGCCCGACTGGGCCAGCTCCTGCTGGCACGAGAGCGCGCGAGCCCGTACCGGGTCGTCGTACCACAGCAGGTACCGATGGTGATCGGAGACGGCCGCCAGGCGAATCTGGGCGAAGCCATCATGCACCAGCAGCCAGTGGTCGCCGACCGCCAGCCCGTGGTCCGGGATCAGCTGGAAGGCCAGCTCTCGGCCCGCGCAGCTGGTGACCACCGTGAAGGAGCCCTCCCACGACTCGGTGGCGCGGGCCACCTCCCAGCCCGGCAGCCGCGTTTCGACGCGATCCAGCACGCGCTCCAGCGGCTGGTTGCCGGTGGTGGGAATCGGCAAATGGAGGGCGCCCAGGAAGAGAGCGGCCAGAATCGGCGCGCCCACCAGCAGGCGTCGGAGCCGGTGCAGTCGAGGCAAGTCAGTCATCGGATCGCCGGCCTCGCGATGCAGGATTCGGACCCGCGCTCTGATAGACTCAGCCGGCCGATGAACTACGAGCTCTTCATGGCCGAGGCGATCGCCGAGGCCCGCCGTGGCGGTGAAGAAGGCGAGGACCCGGTGGGGGCCGTGGCCGTGATCGACGACGCGATGATCGCCCGTGACCACGACCGGATTCAGCTCGAGCAGGACCCCACTGCGCACGCCGTGCTGCTCACCGTGCAGGCCACCGCTCGCAAGATCGGCCCCCGGCGCCTGGGCGAGGTGACCATCTTCACCACGCGTGAGCCATGCCCGATGTGCGTCGGTGCCCTGGTCGAGGCCCAGGTCGCCGCGCTGGTCTACGCCGTTGCGGACGAGACCCGGGGCGCGGCGGGCAGCGTCGTCCAGCTGGCGCGCGATCCCGCCCTGCTGCACCAGCTGTCGGTGGTCAGCGGCGTGCGCGAGAGCGACGCCCGCCGGCTCGACGCCGAGGCCGCCGCCCAGCGCTGAGCCCGGCGCGCGCCTGGGCGTGGATTCAGGCTCAAACCGGCTGGTCTGGTAGACTCTTCCGCCGCGCGGAGAGGTGTCCGAGTGGTTTAAGGTGCCGCTCTCGAAAAGCGGTGTGCGATGAGCACCGTGGGTTCGAATCCCACCCTCTCCGCCACTCCCGACGCTCGATCCCGGAGAGGTCGCCTAGAGGCCTAGGGCGCGGCACTGGAAATGCCGTTCGGGGCAA
>CAYXZN010000051.1:0-12670 GCA_964469325.1 uncultured Steroidobacteraceae bacterium | reverse complement strand
CCCTGAGCCGAGGGAGGGCGTCAAGCGGGGCGTCACGAGTCGCTATCACGGGACGGCCAACCGCAGCGAGATGGGGGTGATCGTGCTCGGAGTGGTGGAGCCGAAGGTGGGATTCGAACCCACGACCGTCGGTTTACGAAACCGATGCTCTACCCCTGAGCTACTTCGGCCGGCAGGCGGCGACCGCGCCGGTCGCGCGGCAACGTAACTTACCAGCCCGCGCCGATCCCCGCCACCGTCCGGCTCAGACCGTCGTCCGCCGCTCCGACACCTCCGCGCCCAGCCAGGCGCCGATCAGCAGCGGGATGCTCTGCACCGCGATCACGATGAACGCGCCCGCCGCCAGGAAGCCGGCCAGCAGCGCGATGTCGAGCACGCCGCCCACCAGGAAGATGACGAGCGCCGCCAGCGCGGCGGGGATCAGCCCGATCAGCACCGCCACCGTCGTGCTCGGCGAGAACAGTCCGCCGACGAAGCCCGCCACCGCGGGACCGATCAGCGGGATCCAGCCCAGCAGCAGCGACAGGACGACCATCCACAGCCCGGCCAGGATGGGTGACTTCTCTCTCATGCGCCGATGCAGACGCAAGAGCCGTACCGGTCACGACATCGTCAGTTGCCAGGCCGACGGCGCCGCCGGTCGTCGCGGCCGCATCCACTCAAGGTGCGGCCTGCGAATGGGCATCACGTTAAGTCGGTCGGGAGCCACGCCGAGCAGTCAGCCGCTCGGCCCCTGAGCGTGGATTCCGTGCCGAAGAGCCGCCTTGCCGGCGCTCGAGCCACTTAAGGCGACGTCCATTCGCACCCCGCAACTCGGGGAGCACGAACCTGCGAGACGTGAACGAGGATCGAAAAACCGGCGGTGGGCGCCGGCGTGTCGCGAACGCACCAGGAGCGCGCGGTTCACGCCTCCGGCGGCGGGGCGCCGTGGATCAGCTCGTCGTGGTAGCGCGGGCGTCGCTCGCCGGCGGCGCGAGACGGGACGGGCGCGACCGGCGCCTTCCCGCGCTGGACCAGCCGGTAGTAGGCGCACACGTCGGTGAGCGGGCAGAGGCCGCAAACCGGGCGTGGCGCCCGGCAGGTGTGGCGGCCATGGCGGATCAGGTCGACGTGCATGGCGTACGCCTTCCCCTCCGGCGTCGCCTCCTCCAGCAGGGCGTGTGCGGCGGTGGCATCCACCTTGTCGCCGATCAGCCCCAGCCGCCGCGCAACGCGGTGCACGTGGGTGTCGACCGGCACGACCGGCGCCCCGAAGCAGAAGAGGAGGACGATCGAGGCGGTCTTGCGGCCGATCCCCGGCAGGGCCGTCAGCCACGCCCGGGCCTCGTCGACCGGCAGGTCGCCCAGGAACGACAGGTCGAAGCTGCCCCGCGCGGCGCGGATCTCGGCCAGCACCTCCCGGATCCGGCCGGCCTTGATGTTGGGCAGCCCACCGGGGCGAATGACCGCCGCCAGCTCCCCGGTGGGGGCCTCGAGCACCTGCTCCCACGTCGGGTAGCGCTCACGCAGAAGCCTGAAGGCGCGGTGCGAGTTCAGGTCGGTCGTGTTCTGGGCCAGGATGGTGAGGACCAGCTCACTCACGGGGTCGAGGCGCGGGCCCGACCACTGCGGGTGCCCGTACCGCTCGTCGAGGCGGTCCAGCACGACCTCCGCCAGCGCCCGCCGCTTGCGCCGATCCGCCGCCAGCTTCTGCGCCGATGGCCCACGCCGCCGGCGCCCGCCTCGTCGTGAGGCTGCCGCGGGGCGGGACGCGGCCGGCACCGCTCGTCCGCCGCGCGTCAGTAGCGCGCCAGCGCCATGCCGACGTCGACCGTGCGCGCCAGCCGCCCCCCGGCGTTCCGGAGCAGCCGCTCGGTCTCGGCCATGGCGTCGGGGAGGCTCATCGGCCGGTCGATCACCGGCTGCACCACGCTGATCGCGAACGCGGCGTCCAGCGCCTCGGCGCCGGGCCCCAGCCCGCCGCACAGCAGCACCACCGGCGTGTTGCGCGACCGCGCCAGGCTGGCGACCCCCATGGCCGCCTTGCCCTGCAGGGTCTGCTCGTCGGCCTGCCCCTCGCCGGTGATCACCAGGTCGGCCTCCTCCAGCGCCTGCGCCAGGCCGACCAGCTCGGCCACCACCTCGATCCCCGGTCGCACCACCGCCGCGGTCAGACCCAGCAGGGCGGCGGTCGTGCCTCCGGCCGCCCCGGCGCCGGGCAGGTCGGCCACCAGCCGCCCGGTGGTCCCCTCGATCGCCCGCCCCAGAACCGTCAGCGCGGCGTCGAGCTCGGCCACCGCGTCGGCGTCGGCCCCCTTCTGGGGTCCGTAGGTGGCGGCGGCTCCGATGGGGCCGCGGAGCGGGTTGGTAACATCGCTGGCGACCACCAGCCTCACCTCGGCGAGGCGCGGGTCGAGCCCCGACAGGTCGATCCGGTCCAGCCGTGCCAGCGCGGCGCCGCCCTCGGCGAGCTCGTCCCCGGACCGGTCGAGGAAGCGCGCCCCGAGCGCGCGGAGCAGCCCGCTGCCCCCGTCGGTGGTGGCCGACCCGCCCAGGCCGACGGTCACGGCCTCGACGCCGGCGTCGAGCGCGGCCCGGATCAGCTCCCCGGTGCCGCGGGTCGTGGCCAGCCGGGACGTATCCGGCGTGCGCTCGTCGGGCGACAGGCGCGCCAGCCCGCTGGCGGCGGCCATCTCCACGAACGCGGCCTTGCCGCCGTCGAGCAGGAGGAGCTCCGCCTCGACCCTGCGGCCCAGCGGGTCGCTGACCTCGACGAATCGCCGCTCCGTAGCGTCGCCCAGCGCGGCCACCAGGGCCGCCAGGGTCCCCTCGCCGCCGTCCGCCATCGGCTTGACCGCGACGTCGTCGTCGGCGCGCACCTCCGACCAGCCGGCGGCGATCGCCCTCGCCACCCCCACCGAGTCGAGCGCCCCGCCGAACGAGTCGGGCGCGACCACCACGTGCAGGCGCCGGCTCATCGGCGCATCGTCCTGCGTCGCTCGGCGTAGGCCGGGACGGTGCGGATCGGCGGCCGGACCTGGTCGGCGATCTCACGCACCGCCAGGCTGAACCGATCGCGGTCCTGCTCGATCACCTTCATCGTCTGCCCGACCTCGCTCAGGATCTCGAGCTTGTGGCGCTCCTCCAGCTTGCGGATCGCCGCCTGGAGGATCACGAAGGACATCTGCGACAGGTTGCCCAGCGGCTGGTTGCGGTGCAACCGCCGCTCCAGGTCCACCTGGCCGATGGCCTGCAGGCCCGCCTGCTCGAGAATGTCCACCAGCAGGCCGATCTCGACCGCGTAGCCGGTGAAGAAGGGGAGCGACTCCAGCAGCTCGCGGCGCCCGGCGTACTCGCCGGCCAGCGGCTGGATCAGCCCCGACAGCTCGGGGAAGAAGATGTTGATCAGCGGCCGTGCCATCAGCTCCGTCACCCGGCCGCCACCCTCGGGCACGATCTTGTCCCCCTCTGCAATGGGACGCTGGTAGAAGCCCTTCACGTACTGGATCCGCGACTCGCGCAGCAGCGGCCCCAGCAGGCCGTACACGAAGCGCGGCTGGATGTTGCGGATGTCGGTGTCGATCCAGCACACGATGTCGCCGTCGAGCACGTGCAGGCTCTTCCACAGCGCCTCGCCCTTGCCGCGGTAGGTTCCCGTCTGGGGCAGCACCTTCGGGTGGGAGACCACCGGCACGCCCAGCTCGGTGGCGATCTCCACGGTGCGGTCGGTGCTGTCGGAGTCGATCACCACGACCTGGTCGATCAGCGGCGCCCGGTCCATCAGCGCGCCCTTCACGCGCTTGATGACCAGGCCGATCGTCTTCTCCTCGTTGAGGGTGGGCAGCCCGACGCTGATGGTGACGTCCTGCTTCTCCTTCATCGCCACCAGCTTCTTGATGTCGGCGAACTCGTGGGCGTGGAAGGTGTTCTCCGCGAACCACTTGTCGACGATGGTCGGCAGCGACCCCGCCCGGGCGGCGTACTCGTCGGCGGCGGCCAGCGTTCCCTCCGCCGCGCGCAGCTCCTCGAAGGTGGCCAGGCCGACCTGCTGCTTGGTCTTGACCACGATCACGGTCGGCCTGGCCTCGGTGGCGACCGCCTCGGGTACCGAGCCGAACAGGTAGCGGCCGTCGGGCGAGGCGCCGGCGTCGACCGGCTGCGCGGCGGCGCCCATCACCACCAGGTCGTGGTTCGACGACTCGCGGATGATCGCCTTGCGGACGCTGCTCCCCTCCAGGAGCAGCGGCTTCATGCGACGCGTCCTGCCGTGCTCGCGCACGAAGCGATCCAGCGCGGCGCGCTCGCGCTCCAGCGCCCGCTCGCCGATCCCCTTCGGGACGACGTGGAGGACGATCACCCGAGCCTCGAACCGGCGCGCCAGGGTGTTGGCCAGCCGCATGGCCAGCTCCGCGTGGGGCCCCCCGCGAACCGGCACCAGGATCGAGCGGACCTGCTCCACGCCGCGCTGCTTGACCACCGCGATGTCGCACGGCGAGTCGCGCACCACCGAGTCGATCGTCGAGCTGAAGACGGCCGCCTCCCGCGTGGGCGCGCCGTTGCCGGCCTGTGCCTTCGCCGCCCGCGCCCTGGCGCTCGCGGACGGTGACGGCGGCCCGCCCCAGCCGAAGATGATCAGGTCCGCCTCCTCCTCGCGGACCGCCTCGATGATCCCCTCCGGGGCCTGGCGGCTGATCCGGACCATGGTCCGGATCTCGACCCCCTCCTCGTCGCCGAAGTCGAGCACCCGCTGGAGCAGGCGCCGGGCGGTGCGCGCCGCGGTGGCCCCCTCCGAGAGGGACTGGTCCTCCGGCACCTCGACGATGCCGAGCGCGGTGATCTCGGTCGGCCGGCCATTCGACAGGCCCGACCCGATCCGCACCAGGTCGCGAGCGGTGCGTGGGTTGGCGAGCGGCAGCAGGATGCGGTACGGGCGCCGCCGTGACGGCATCAGCCGCTCGCCTCCGTCGGGGCCCGCGGCGCCCGGGGCGCGTCAGCCGCGGGCGGCTCGGTCCCGTCCGTAGCCGGTGCGCCCGTCTCCCGCCAGCGGGTCACCAGGTACGGCTTCAGCTCCTCGAACTCTCGGGCCTGCGTCTCGATCACCCGCTCCGCCTGGTCGGTGGTCATCTCGGCCGTCTCGCTCATGAAGCCGGCGGTGCGGCCGAAGTAGAGCGGCGTCAGCGCGGCCAGATACTTCTCGCGCTCGACCGCGTCGCCCGACGTGCTGGGCCGGTGGAAGGCGACCAGCGTGTCGTACAGGCAGCGGATCCACAGCTCGGCGGGGAAGTGGAAGTCGGTCGGATCGGCCGGGACGTCCATGGTCATCACCCGCTCGAGCTGCTCGGGGGCGAGCATCCGCTCCCAGATCTCGGCCCGGTCGACGCGTGCGTTCTCGAAGGCGTCGACCAGCTTGTCCTGGCTGACGTTGATCGGCTCGGGCGCGACCACCCGCTCGAAGCCGTACTCGGGGATGGCGTGCGAGCCGCGGATCCGCAGCCAGCGCTGCTGGTAGTGGCCGGTCAGGCTGAAGAGCGTGCCGACCACCTGCCGGAACATCGGCCCCAGGTCGGCGGCCGGGTCCTTGGCGTCGTGGATCTTGGCGCCCAGCCGAGCCTGGCAGACCGCGAACCCCTCGTTCAGGGCGGAGAGCGTCATCCAGATGTCGATCCCGAAGCGGGCGGTCAGCTCGTCGAACGTCTCGAGCTCCAGGTAGCGGGCCACCAGATCGCCGCTGACCGCGAAGTCGCCGCCGATCGGCTGGCGGATGCGCGCCCCGAACAGGGCGCGGGTGAGCGGGTAGGCGATGTTGTTGGTGATGGTGCCGTCGTACTTGTAGCGCGAGTAGAGGGGCACCACGAAGTCGTAGCCGCCCTTCAGGATCGGGCCGGACAGCAGCTCGATCCACTCGGGGACGATGCTCCGCAGGTCCGAGTCGACCATCACGAAGCACTTGACCTTGAGCTCGCGCGCCACCTCGAACAGGGCGCGCACCGCCGTCCCCTTCCCCGACGTGCCCTGGTACGTGAAGCTGATCCGCTGGAGCTTGTGCCGCGGCCGCGTGAGGATGATCTGCTCGATGTAGTCGGGGCTCTCGGTGCTGATCGCGACGTGCGGGGTGTTATCCGGCGATCCGCCGTCGGAGTTGACGAGGATCGGCTTGAGGTCGGGGAAGTACTGGACCATGCCGGCGGTGGCGGCGCGCACGACGTAGCCGATCGTCTCGGCGTTGCCGAAGCTCGGGATTCCCACCATCAGGTCTGCGCTGCCGACCCGCCTGACCTCGGCGAGCGCCTCCTCGTCGAGCGCGGACTCCGGGCGAGCGGTGGACTGAGTCGTCAGGAACGGCCTCCTCGGAATCAGTCGGCTCGGGAGGCTCGATGGTAGCACCCCGAGCGGCGGCAGGTGCCCGGCGGCCGAGGCGTCAGCGCTCGATGCGGACTGTGCGGCGGCGCTGCCCGAACAGGCGACCCACCGCCGATGGGCCGCGCGGATCGGTCTCGATCTGGAGCCAGTCGGGGTTCACCTCGCCGGGGCGGTATCGGCTGTTCACGTGCTTGGCGAGGTAGTGCTGGAAGCCGTTCAGGCGCCAGGCGCTGAGCCAGCGCTGGAAGGGCTGGCTGACCGCCGGGGAGATGCGCACCCGCACGCTCTCCTCGATCACCGACGCCAGCAGCCGCCGGCGCTCGAGCAGCGGGATGTCGGTCAGCGGCTGCCCGTCGAGCTCGACGAGGTCGACCGCCACGAAGGCGCGGCGCTGCTCGATCTCGATCGGGTCGGGGGCCTCCTCGATCCCCTCCTCGCGCAGCTGCTCGGCCATCGCCCGCGCCACGCTCCCCTCCCCGGCGAAGGGCATCGAGCTCCAGATCCCGTCGACCACCGCCTGGTCGGCGTCGACCGAGTGGAGGAGCACCTCGGCCGCCTCGGACAGCGACGGGTCGACCGGCTCGCCGATCGTGTCGGTGAGCGTCACTTCCCCGTCGGCGACGCGCGCCATCAGCCGCTCGCCCCGCCAGCACGGCTCGAAGAGCCAGTCGGCGCTGGTGATGTAGGCGTTCGTGCGCTGCGCGTGCTGCGGCCGGATCGGCTCGACCCCTGCGCCGTGATCCGTCACGGCGCTCGATTCCGCGTCAGCCATCTATGAAGCGTACGCCGTGCAAGGCCCGGACGTTCAGGAGCCGGGCCAGCGCCCCACGGTCAGCGGCCCCCGGTGTAGAGGGAGAGCTCTCCGTCCTCGATGGGCGCGCCGACCGCCTCGCGCATCGCCTCCCAGGCCGCGATGTCCCACTCCCCGACGAAGGTGATGGCGGTCCCCTCCTTGCCGAGGCGCGCCGTCCGCCCCACCCGGTGCACGTACGTGTCGAGGTCCTCGGGGATGTCGTAGCTGAGCACGTACGGCAGGTCGCTGATGTCGAGCCCGCGCGAGGCGACGTTCGTGGCGACCAGGAACTGCAGCTTGCCGGCCTTGAAGTCGGCCAGCGTCCGCTCCCGCTCGCGCTGCGAGCGGCCCCCGTGGAGCGCCGCCACCCGGAAGCGCCGGCGCTCGAGCGCCCGTGACAGCCGGTCGACGCCGATCTGCGTGTGGCGGAAGACGAGCACCTGCTCCCAGCCGAGGCGCTCGGTCAGCTCGAGCAGCGCCTCCAGCTTGTCCTGCTCGGCCACGTGGTAGACGATCTGCCGCACCGTCTCCACCGTCTTCTGCTCCGGCCGCACCGTGACGTGCACGGCGTCGCGCCGCATGAAGCGGTCGCAGATGCGCAGGATGGCGTACGGCATGGTCGCGCTGAAGAGGGCCGTCTGCCGCTCCCGCGGGCACCGCGCCAGGATCGTCTCGACGTCGACGATGAAGCCCATGTCGAGCATCCGGTCCGCCTCGTCGAGGATCACGGTGCGCACCGCATCGAGGCGCAGCTCGCCGCGGCGGATCAGGTCGAGCACGCGGCCGGGCGTGCCGACCGCCACCTGCGCGCCGCGCGACAGGTCGCGCACCTGGCGGTCCATCGACGCGCCCCCGTAGATCGAGGCCACCCGGACGTTGCGCAGCTGGCCGAGCCGGGCGATCTCCTCGGCGACCTGCACGCACAGCTCGCGGGTCGGGGTCAGGATCAGCGCCTGGACGCGGGGCAGCGACGGGTCGACGCGCTCCACGATCGGGATGCCGAAGGCGGCGGTCTTGCCGGTCCCGGTCTGCGCCTGCCCAATGACGTCGGCGCCGTCACGCAGGGGAGGGATGGCGAGCGCCTGCACCTCGGTCGGGGTGCGGTATCCCATCCGCTCCAGCGCTCGGGCGATGGTCACCGGGACGGGGATGTCGCCGAATCGGTGGTGTCCGGCGGCGGCCATGACGGCCGCGGTCAACGGGTCTTCAGCCTCCACGGCGGGCGCCGCGTGTGGGTCGGGCAAGCAGGTCTCCTGAGTTCGGGGCCGATCCTACCACGGGATCCGCTCGAGGGCCGATCCGCCCCCAAGGCGTTCGCCCCTCAGGCGTTGGCCCCTCAGGACGCGACGACGCGCTCCTCGACCCGGGCCGCCTCTCGCTCGCCGGCGTGGGCGGCGGCGGCCTGTCCGTTGCTGTAGCCGCGCGGGTGCTCGAGCTTCCAGGCCCACGCGTCGGCCAGCATCTCGTCCAGCCTCGAGTGGCGGGGCTGCCAGCCCAGCTCCCGGCGCGCGCGCCGCGAGGAGGCGACCAGCACCGGCGGGTCGCCGATCCGCCGCTTGACGACGCGGGCGGGGATGGCGCGACCGGTCACCTTGCGGGCGGTCTCGATCACCTCGCGCACGCTGAAGCCCGCCGCCGAGCCCAGGTTGTACGCCTCGAGCGACGGCTCTCCCTCGCCGGTCGCCTCGAGCGCGAGCAGGTGGGCAGAGGCAAGGTCGCGGACGTGGATGAAGTCGCGGATGCATGTCCCGTCGGGAGTCGGGTAGTCCTGGCCGTGGATCTGAACGTGGCCCGCCTCCCCGGCGGCGACTCGGAGGATGAGCGGGATCAGGTGCGTTTCCGGGTCGTGGTCCTCACCGTTGCGCTCGGTGGCGCCGGCGACGTTGAAGTAGCGCAGGCTGATGGCGCGGAAGTCGTGGGCGGCCGCGAACCAGCGCATGGCGCCCTCGAAGGCGAGCTTGGTGGCGCCATAGGGGTTGATCGGCTCGGTGCGGTCCGACTCCGCCACAGGCACCCGCCGCGGCTCGCCGTACACCGCGGCCGAGGAGGAGTAGACGAGTCGCCGCACCCCGCTGTCGCGCATCGCCTCGAGCAGGTTCAGCCCGCCGCTCACGTTGGTGCGGTAGTAGAGGGCCGGGTCTGACATCGACTCCCCGACCAGAGACCGCGCGCCGCAGTGCAGCACCGCGTCGATCCGCTCGTCGGCCAGGATCCGCTGCACCCGGTCGCGGTCGGACAGGTCGCCGACGACCAGCTTGGCCCCGTCGACCACGGCGCTCGCGTGGCCGGTGGCCAGACTGTCGTAGACCATGACCTCCTGGCCGGCCGCCACGAACTCCTCCACGCTCGTGGAACCGACGTAGCCGGCGCCGCCGACGACCAGGATCCTCAATCCACTCCTCCCGTTGGCTGCCTGTTCAGCGTCTCCGTGTTCAGCGTCTCGCCGCGGCCAGCTCCGGCTGCGAGGCCAGCTGATCGAGCAGCTGGGCGGTGAACGACGCCGCGATCCGGGTCGCTCCAGCCTCGATCGCCTGGTTGACCTCCGCCGCCGCCTTGAAGCGCCCCGCCGCCTTGACCTGCACCCGCGGGCCGACGCTGTCGCGGGCGAGCCCGACGCGCCCGATGGTGGCCCGCGCGGTCGCAGCGCCGGCGGAGGTGACCACGTAGTCCGCGCCGGCCCGCTCGGCCAGCCGACAGGCCTTGCGGACCAGGCCGTCGGGCAGCGTCTCGACCTCCAGGATGACGCCGGCCGTGGCGAGGGCCGAGTGGGCCATGTCGACCACGGCCAGCAGGTCGTTGTAGACGACGTCGTCCTCGCCCGAGATCAGCGCGCCGGCGTTGATGGGGAAGTCGACCCCCGAGGCGCCCTGCTCCACTGCCTTGGACGCCTCGAACGCCTTGACCGCCAGCAACTGCCCGCCGTGCGGGTAGCCGACCACGGTGCCGATCCGTACCGTGGAGCGCCCCAGGGCGCGTCGCGCGGCCTTGATCAGCCAGGGGCTCACCACCAGCCGGTCGAGCCCGTGCTCGGTGGCGAGAGCGACCGCCGAGTCGAGGTCGTCGAGCGACGCGTTCGGCGAGGTGAGTTGGTGTTCGAGCCGCGCAGCTCGACGCCCGTTGGCGGTCATCGCTGGGCTGGGCTCCCTCCGATCCATAGGGCACAGCGTTGGGGCAAGCGGTCCGGAGACCGCCGATTGTAGCAGCCCTTCTCCCCGCGCCAGCCCGATCCGGCCAGGGCTCCACGGTCGCGGCGACCTCTCGCCCGCGATCGCCGGTGCCTGCGGTCACCGCTCTCCGGTCGCCCCTCCACCTTCCTCGGCGGCGAGGCGGCGCGCCAGCTCCAGGAGCCGATCGCGGTCGTTGAGGGCGGGGTCCTCGACCACCTCCTCGGTCAGCTCGGCGAGGATGCGGCCGATGCGAGGACCGGCGTCGAGACCCAGCTCGCGACGCAGGTCGTGGCCGTCGACGGCGAGGTCGCGGGCCTCGAGCACCGCCCTGCCGTCGAAGAGGTCGCGGATGCGCGCTTCGAGCTCGCGCTGGTTCGACTCCCCGGCCTGGCCGACTCCCGAGGCGCTGTTGTCCGCGCTCCGCAGCCGGAACAGGAGATCGAGCCGGTCGCGGCCGACGCGACGCACGAAGCGCCGCACCGCGGCATCGGTCCAGCCCGAGTCGTAGGCGTACATGTGCTGCCGGATGGCGTGGACCACCTCCTCGGCCTCGCGCCTCCTGAAGCGCAGCCGACCCAGGACGCGCGCGGCCAGCTCGGCCCCCACCTCCTCGTGGCCGATGAAGTGGCCGTCGGCCAGGGTGTCCGCCTTCCCGACGTCGTGCAGCAGCGCGGCCCAGCGCGCCAGCGGGTGGCCGGGATCGGCGGCGTCGACGGCGCGAAGGGTGTGATCGAGCGCGTCGCCGCGAATCGCCTTGTCCTGCGGCACGCCGCGCAGGGCGGCCAGCTCCGGGAGCAGCACGTCGAGCAGGCCGAGCCGCTCCATCAGCAGCAGCGCCTCCGATGGCGCCGGGCCCCCGGCACCCTCCGCGTCGGCGTGCAGCACCCGGTCGAGCTCGTCGCGTAGCCGCTCCCCGGAGACCCCGCCCGCCAGCGGCGCCAGCCGGGCGATGGCCTGCTCGGTGCCGGGCTCGATCCGCAGCCGGAGCCGATGCGCGAAGCGGACCGCCCGCAGCAGCCGCAGCGCGTCCTCCCGGAAGCGCGTGTCGGGATCGCCGACCGCCCGCAGTATCCCGGCGCGCAGGTCGTCGATGCCGCCGTGCGGGTCGGCGATGCGCCCCAATCGCGCGGCGCGGTCCAGAGGCACCCAGGCCACCGCGTTGATGGTGAAGTCGCGGCGGCTCAGGTCCTCCTCCAGCGACACGCCGAAGCGGACCTCGTCCGGCCGCCGCCGGTCCCGGTAGCCGCTCTCGCCGCGGTAGGTGGTCACCTGCACCGCCGCCGGGCCGTGCACGGTCACGGTGCCGAAGCGGTTCTCCCAGCTCGCGTCGGGGAAGAGCGCCGCCACCTGCTCGGGACGCGCGGAGGTGGCCACGTCCCAATCGACCGTCGGCGCAGCGATGAGCAGGTCACGCAGCGAGCCTCCGACCAGCGCCGCCTGGTGGCCGGCACCCAGGAGCGTGCGCAGCACCTCGCGGGGGAGCGGCCCGAGCCCGGGGAGCTCCAGCTCTGCGCCGTGGTGGAGCTCGAACAGCGGCCCGGCCGGCGGGCGATCGGCCATCCGTGCAGTCTAGGCCGGCCCCGGGCCGGGCCGGACCTCCCGCTCGGCCTCAACCGACCCGGTCGCCTGGTCGGGTCAGCGGGCCCGCTCGGCCTTCAGGAACAGGTAGTTCCGCCAGGCCCCGTTGCGCTCGTCGGCGAGGTAGCTGCCGAAGAGGTAGCGGATGTCGGCCCGCGGGGCCCTCGGCTCGCGCATCAGGCGCATGCGCGCCTCGGCGAGCGTCTTGCCGCCCTTGCGATGGTTGCAGCTGCGGCAGGCCGCGACCAGGTTCTCCCATTCGTGGCGTCCGCCGCGGTGCCGCGGAACGACGTGGTCGATGGTCAGGTCGCGGCTCGCCCGCCCGCAGTACTGGCAGGAGTTGCGGTCGCGGGCGAAGACCTCGCGGCGGGACAGCTTCACCTTTGGCCGGGGCCGCTTCACCAGGTAGATGAGCCGGATCACGGAGGGAGCGTCCAGGGCGAGGGTCGGTGTGTGGATCACCTGGTGGTTGCGCTCCAGCAGCTCCGCCTTGTCGGCGCCGAGCAGGCGGAAGGCGCGCCGAATGTCGGTGACGTTCAGCGGCTCGTAGTTCTGGTTGAGGACGAGCACCGGAGCGTTGAACACGAGAGCCTCCCGGCGCCGATGATAGCCCAGAACGTGCGGGCGCTCCGCGGCGCCATCCGGTGTGCTGGCCGCTGCTCCGGCCAGTTACCACTGGCGCTGCTGAAATTCCACCCGAGGGGGCTCTCGCGCGGCGGTGTACCACTGGCAGTGCTGAAGACCCCCGGAAGGGCGATTCGGCACCGAACGAGTACAATCCGAGGTCGATATG
>CAYXZN010000050.1:0-12829 GCA_964469325.1 uncultured Steroidobacteraceae bacterium | reverse complement strand
CGCGGCCCAGTCGTAGGCGTCGACCATCACGTCCCCCACCAGCTCGGCCCGCTCCGCCAGCCCCTCGCGCTGGAGGTGGCCCATGGCGGCCGGCGTCGGCGCCAGGCACAGGTCCGACAGGTGGTCGGCCACCACCCGGTTCCGCTCCTCGGGCATGGCGGGATTGAAGGAGCGGAGGCCCGCCTCCACGTGGACCACCAGCGGGCGCCGGTCTCCCGGATAGGCGACCTTGGCGCCCAGCACGGCGGCGGCCAGGGTCGAGTTGGTGTCTCCGTAGACGAGCAGCACGTCGGGCTCGTGCTCCAGCACCACCGGCTCCAGGCGACGCAGGATCTCGGCGGTCATCAGCGCGTGGCTGGCGCTGCCGACCTCCAGGTTCACATCGGGTTCGGGGATCTCGAGGTCGCGGAAGAAGGCGGCGCTCATGGCGTCGTCGTAGTGCTGCCCCGTGTGCACCAGGATCTCGACGTGCCGGATTCGCAGCCGACGGCTGACGGGGGCCGCCTTCACAAACTGCGGCCGGGCACCGACGACGCTGAGGACCTTCACCGGCTCTCCGGCGGCGGGAAGCGGCTGCCGCAACGAGGACAGGGACCTGCGTACGGCGCCCCGTCGTCAGCATCGCGCAGGGGCTGCCCGCAGGGACACGCGCTGCCGATGCGGCGCGCCGGGTTGCCGGCCACCAGCTCGTAGTCGCCCACGTCGCGGGTCACCACGCTGCCGGACCCGACCATGGCCCATCGGCCGACCGTGATCCCCGGCAGCAGAATGCTGCCCGCCCCCACCGCCGCGCCGGCACGAACCAGGATGGCCCCGGCCTCCCAGTCGTCGTCCGACTTCAGGCTGCCGTCGGCGTTCACCGCGCGCGGCACCTTGTCGTTGGTGAAGCAGACGTGGGGGCCGATGAAGACGCCGTCCTCGACCTGGAGGCCGTGGTACAGGCTGGCGTTGTTCTGGACCTTGACGTTGTCGCCCACGACCACGTCGAAGTCGATGTACACGTTCTTCCCGATGACGCAGCCGGCCCCGATCCGCGCCCGCTCGCGCACCTGGACCTGGTGCCAGATGCTCGTGCCGGGACCGATGGTCGCCTCCGGCGACACGTCCGCGGTGGGGTGGACGCGCACCGACGGGTCAGCGCTCATCCGTTCTCCCTGTGGAGCGCCGATTCTACCCCCCGGCTGCGGCCGCCTCGACCCGGGCTGCTGGAGAGCCCGGCCTGCCGGGCTACGGCAGCGCGGCCCGGATCGCCGACAGAACGGCCTCGCTCACGACGCCCGACCCGCCGACGACGATGACCGTGGAAGGGGCGAGGCGCTTCAGCTCCGCGGCCACCTCGGCCGGAAGCTGATCGCCCGGCACCAGCAGCAGCGGGGCGACACGCGTCCCTGCGGCTGGCGCGACGCTCAGGCCATCCGGGAAGACGGTACCCGAGGCGACGAAGACGACCTTCGCGCCGTCGGGGAAGCCCGACTGGCTGACCGCCACCGCGGTGGCGTAGCGGCTGTCGCCGGCGAGGCGGCTGACTCCCCCGCCCGTGTAGGCCGCCAACGAGGTCCTGACCGCCTCGCTGATCACGCCCGTGCCTCCCAGCACGACGATCCGCTGCGGCTTGAGACGGGTCAGCTCGGCGGCGGTGGCGGTCGGGACCTGGTCACGCCCGACGAGGAGGATCGGCCCACGGGTCCGGCCGGCGGCGGCACCGCCGGAGAGAGCATCGGCGAAGCCCGAGCCGGTGGCGACGTAGGCGACCGGCACGCCGGAGGCGAAGGTCCGCGCGCTGATCGCCGCCGCGGTCGCGAAGCGGTCGGTCCCGGCGATGCGAGTGACGCCGCCGGCGGTGAAGGTGCCCAGCGCCGACTCGACCGCACTCGAGACGACCGAGGTCCCGCCCAGCACGACGATCCTGCCCGGCTTCAGCCGGCTCAGCTCGCTGGCGGTGGCGGCGGGAATGGCATCCGCTCCCACGAGGAGGATGGGGCCTCCGCTGGCGGCGGCTGCCGCACCTCCCGCCAGTGCGTCAGGGTAGTCGCTGCCGGTGGCCACGTACGCGACCGGCACCCCCGGGTCGAACTGCCAGGCGCTCACGCTCGCGGCGGTTGCATAGCGATCGGGACCCGCCAGCCGGAAGTCACCCCGCCCGGTCTGGAACTGCCAGCTGGTCCAGCTGGCGGCATTGCCGACCTGGTCCTTGATGCCACCGCTGATCGACAGCGTGTACTTCTCGTCTCCCAGCAGGCCGCCGAGGGGCGTGACGGTCGCGCGCTGACGCGCCGCGTCGTACGAGACGCCGGCGCGGACGAGCCGTCCCTGCGAGTCGCGGAGGACGACGGTGCTGGCAGAGACACCGGTAACCGGCTCGGAGAAGACGACGTGCGGCACCGCGTGCGTTCCCACGCCGCTGGCGCCGGAAGCCGGCCAGGCGCTCGCGGTGGGGACGACGTTGTCGATGTACTTGGTGGTGATCGAGTAGGCGGCGGTGCTGCCGTTCGGGAACCAGTTGCTGACCTTAATCCGCACCGAGCGCGAGCTGCTGAACTGCACGGCCCCGAACTCGGTTGCGGTCGAGTCGCTCGGGTTGTCGACCTTCAGGTACAGCGTGCCGGTGCTCGAGGTGATCTCGACCACGGGGTCGACCGGCAACGAGCTCTTGGCGACGCGGCTGGTGTCGACCACGGCCGTGACCGTGACCTCCAGGCGGCCGGCGCGCGGGACCTCGACCGCGAAGTAGTCGACGTCGCCGGCGGGATGGATGGATGGGCGGTAGGTGGTGCCGAAGCTCAGCGGGCGAGCGCCGGCCAGGGTGTTGTTCGACTCCATCCCGTCGCCGGTCGCCAGCGCGATGGTCGGCGCCGGCCCGCCCAGGGCGCGCCAGGCGTTCACGCGGCCGTGACCGTAGCGGTTGTCCCAGCCGGGGTAGCCGAGGTCGTCGACCGAGCCGATCAGCGCGTCGACCACCTGCTTGTTCGTCCAGCTCGGGTTCCTGGCGCGGATGAGCGCCACCACCCCGGAGGTGTTCGGGGTGGAGAAGGAGGTGCCGCTGATGATCACGTAGCTGGCGCCGCCGGCCGAGCTGGTCGAGCAGCCGCCGCAGTTGGTGGTCAGGATCGAGGCGCCGGGGGCGCTGACGTCGACCGCCGGCCCGAAGCTCGACCAGTTGGTGAACTCGTCATCGGCCTGGGTGGCGCTGACGGAGATGACGTTCGGGTAGCTGGCAGGGTAGTAGCTCTCGTAGCGGCGGTTGTTGCCGGCCGCCGCGAGGAGCACGGCCCCTTTCGACCAGGCGTAGTCGACCGCGTCCTTGGTCGCCTGCGACCAGCCGTAGCCACCGACGCTCATGCTGATCACCTTCGCGCCGCGGTCGGCCGCGTAGTAAATCCCGCTGACCAGCGCCGAGTTGTAGCCACCCCCGTACTGGTTGAGGATCTTGACCGGCAGGATCTTGTCGGTCCAGCTGATGCCGGCGATCCCGTAGTCGTCGTTCACGTTGGCGGCGATGATGCCGGCCACCATCGTGCCGTGCCCGTTGTCGTCGCGCGCGTTGGAGTCGTCGTTGTGGAAGTCGTACCCGGCGACCACCCGGCCCCACAGGTCGGGGTGGACGAACGACACGCCCGTGTCGAGCACCGCCACCAGGTTGCTCCCGCCGGTGCCCAGCTCCCAGGCGTCGCGCACCCGCATCCGATCGAGCGAGTACTGGCCCGACGTTGACGGGTCGTTGACCGAGACCGCCTGCGCCTCGCCCTCGGGACCGGGAACCAGGCTGATCCGGTAGTCCGGCTCCGCGTACGCCACCTCGGGGTCGGCCCGCAGCTCGGCGAGCAGCGCCTCGACGCTGCGCCCCTGGGTGGCCACCAGCGAGGCGCGGCCCTTGCCGGGCGGGCCCAGCTCCGTGATCCGGGCCAGGCCCCGCGCGCGCTCGTTGTGCTGCGCCCGATCGGGGGCCTTCCAGGCCACGATGACTCGATCGGCGGCGTAGTCGGCGGGTGCGGCGTCACCGCCCTTCTGGAGCGTGACCCCCTTGCCGCTGGCGACCGGGTCGGCGGGGTCTCCGAACGCAGCCGCGACGGCGACGGAGCTGAGGCTGAAGACGACGGCCAGGGTGAACGCGGCTGCTCGGCGCACTGCTCGGGACTCCGATTGCTCGCTCGGGACGAACGAGGGTTGCCGGGCGCGGTCCCCCGGTTCGTGAGGCTGACCTGAACGTATCGGACGCGTGGCGCGAGGGGGAGCCTGACGATCGGGTAACGGTGGGATCGGCGATGGTCCCGGCGGGTCCGGGGAGCAGGCGAGGAGTCAGTCGCCGAGCACGGCCCTCAGGCGCGGGAGCGCGGCGGACACCGCCCGACCCCGGTGCGAGATGGCGTCCTTCTGGGCGTCCGGCAGCTCGGCGGTGGTCACCCCCTGCGGGAGCAGGAAGACCGGGTCGTATCCGAAGCCGCCGTTCCCTCGCGGTTCCTCGGCGATGGCTCCCTCGATCGCGCCGCTGAAGAGCTCCACCATCGGCTCGCCATCCGTGGGCATCGCCAGCGCCAGCCAGCACACCATCCGCGCCCGCCGGTCGACAACACCGTCCAGTCGCTCGAGCAGGTAGGCGACCGGATCGGCGACCGATGGGCCGCCGTAGCGGCCGGTGCGCACGCCCGGGCCTCCTCCCAGGGCCTGCACCTCGAGGCCCGAGTCGTCGGCCAGGGTGGGCAGCCCGGAGGCCAGGCAGAAGGCACGCGCCTTGGCCTCGGCGTTCTCCGCGTACGAGTTGTGCGGCTCGTCGGGCACCAGGCTGAGTCCCAGCTCGTCGGGGACCGCCAGGTTCGCCTCGAGCGGGGCCAGGAGCCGCCGCAGCTCCCGCAGCTTGGCGGCGTTGTTGGTCGCCAGCAGCAGCCGCTTCATTCCCCCGCGGGCGCCTCGATCGCTGCTCGCTGGAGCCCGAACAGCTGCCGGATGCCGGCGCCGGCGAGCTGCACCATCTCGTCCATCTGCTGGCGGCTGAAGGGACGCTGCTCCGCGGTGCCCTGTACCTCGACGAAGCGGTCGTCATCGGTCATCACTACGTTGAAGTCGACCTCGGCACCGGAGTCCTCCGAGTAGTCGAGGTCGAGCAGCAGCGTGCCGCCCTTCAGGCCCACGCTCACCGCGGCCACCTGCCCGGTCAACAGGTGGTCCATGCCGTAGCGCTTCAGGGCGCGGGCCAAGGCCACGTAGGCGCCCGTGATGCTCGCCGTCCGGGTCCCTCCATCGGCCTGGATGACGTCGCAGTCGACGGTGATGGTCCGCTCGCCGAGCCGAGACAGGTCGACCACGCCGCGCAGGGATCGGCCGATCAGGCGCTGGATCTCGTGCGTCCGGCCGCCCACCCGCCCTGTGCTCGCCTCGCGCGCGGAGCGCTCGGTGCCGGCTCGCGGCAGCATGCTGTACTCGGCGGTGACCCAGCCGCTCCCCTTGCCGCGCAGCCAGCCGGGCACCCGGTCGTCGATGGTGACCGCACAGATCACCCGCGTGTCGCCGACCCGGATCAGGACGGACCCCTCGGCGAACTTCAGGTAGTCGGGGACGATCTTCACCGGGCGCAGCTGGTTGGGGAGCCGGCCGTCGGCCCGGCGCTGGGGAGCGATGGTGGACATCGGCCGCATTCTACCCGGCCGACCACCGTCGGCCGGCGCCCCTGCTAGGGTGAGGCGATGCGGCTGCTGGTCGTCACCGCGCGCTACCCGACCCCGGATAGGCCCGCGGCCGGCACCTTCGTCCGGAACCGGCTGGTCGGGGCCGACGCGCGGGTCATCGCCCCGGACCGCTACGACCAGCCCGGCTGGCGCAGGTACCTGCGCCTGGCGCGCCTTGCGCTGACCGTCCGCGGCCGGTTCGACGGGGTCGAGGGTCATTTCCTGCTGCCCTCCGGGCCGCTGGCGCTCCTCGCCGCCCGCCTGCGACGGCTGCCTCTCGTCGTCTACGTCCACGGCGGGGACATCCGCGACCAGGCCGAGCGGCACGTCCCGTATCGGCTCCTCGCGCGGCTGGTGCTGCGCCGGGCCGAGGCGGTGGCGACAAACTCCCGGGACACGGCGGCGCGGATCGCCGCCTTCGGCCGTGAGGCGGAGGTGATCTTCCCCGGCGTCGACCTGTCGCGCCTGCAGCCGAGGCCGCGCCCGGCGCAGCGCCGCGTGCTGTACCTGGGCGGCGCGGAGCCACGCAAGGGGTACGAGGTGGCGCGCCACCTGGCGGACACACTGGTCGGCCCGGGACTGCGGGAGGTCGATCCCGAGGAGGTCCCAGGGCTGCTCACCGCGCACGACGTGGTGCTCGTGCCCTCCCACCATGAGCCGTTCGGGCTCGTGGCGGCCGAAGCGATAGCCGCCGGCCGGTGGGTCGTCGCGCGCGCCGTCGACGGCCTGCGCGAGGTCGTCACCGATGGGGTCAACGGGACGCTGGTCGCCGACGGCGACTTCAAGGCCGCGCTGGCCCGCGTCCCGGACTACGATCCGCATGCGGTGGCCCGGACGGCGACGCAGTTCGGGCTCGAGCGCCACCGTGCCGGGATGGAGGCGCTGTGGCGCCGCGTGCTCGCTTCTCGCGCTCGAGCCCCCTAGGGGCTGTCAGTCGACGATGGCGTCGATGGCGGCCGCCACCGAGCTGGAGATGACGCTCGTTCCGCCCAGGATCACCACTCGATCCGGGTTGAGGCGACGGAGCTCGTCCGCGACGACCGACGGCAGGACGTCCGGCCGCACGAGCAGCACCGGGCCTGCCGCCCCCACCGCCGGCGGCGTCGCCGACAGGCCGTCGGGGTAGGCGCCACCGGTGGCCACGTACACCTTGGCGGCGGAGCCGTAGTGGGCCTTGCTGACCGCGACCGCGGTCGCGTAGCGGTCGCTGCCGGCAAGCCGGGACACGCTCCCGGTGGTGTACTTCGCGGCAGCGTTCGCGACCGCCGAGCCGATGACGGCGACGCCGCCCAGCAGCACGATCCGTCCCGGCTTCAGGCGGGCGAGCTCCGTGGCCGTGGAGTCCGGAATCCGGTCGGACTTCACGAGGAGGATCGGCCCGGGCTGCAGGCCCGCGGCCGCGCCGCCGGCGAGGCTGTCGGCGAAGCCCGCACCCGTCGCCAGGTAGGCGACGGCGACGCCGGGCGAGAAGGCCGCCTTGCTGACCGCGGCGGCGGTCGCGTAGCGGTCGCTGCCGGCGACGCGGCTCACGCCGCCTGCCGTGTACCCGCGCAGCGCCGTCAGCACCGCGTCCGAGATCGCGCCGGTTCCGCCCAGGACGACGATCGAACCGGGCTTGAGGCGCGACAGCTCCTGGGCCGTCACGGTCGGGATCGCCCCACGCTTCACCAGCAGGAGCGGCACGCGGCGCTTGCCGGCCACCGCGCCGGCGGCGAGGGCATCGGGATATCCCTCACCGGTGGCGACGTAGACGACCGGGACGCCGGCGGCGAAGTGCGCGCTGCTCACCTTGGCGGCGGTCGCGTAGCGGTCGCTGCCGGCGATCCGGGTGACGTTGGTCGTCGTCGACGGCGGCGGAGGCGCGGAGCCGCAGACCTTCACGAAGATCATCACCGCGTAGCGCCCGCCGCTCGCCGCCTGCGACCAGCTGCCTCCCGCGGCGTTGAAGTCCCCGACCATGATCTTGTGGTGCCCGCTGGACGCCCACCACGCGTCGATCGCGCGCTGGACCGAGAAGGTCGGGTAGCCCTTCTCCCAGTAGATGATCTCGCCGTAGCTGGAGTAGCAGACGCCCAGCTCGCTGAGGCGACGCCCGATGTACGTCATGTCGTGGTAGAGCTTGTCGGCCTTGGCCATCTGGTCCCCGCGCTCGACCGAGATCTGGTCGATCTTGCTGTGGAACCCGACCGGCGCCTTGCCTACTGAGGCGCGCTTCACGTTGGCCAGCTCGACGAAGGTGGTGCCGTCGCGAGCGAGCACCGGCAGCGGCCGCGCCGCGGCGCCGACGACGCCCGACAGGGCGACGGCGAGGGCCAGGATGGCGAGCGACGGACGGAGCGGGGCGGTCAGGCGGAGCATGGGTCTGCAGATCCCCCAGCGTGCGAGAGATGGATGAGCTCGGCTCACCGTATGGCAGCACGCCGGCGGCGGCGATAGGCCGATGGGTGCGTCGCTGCTGCGACGGGAGTACGCCCCCGTCCCGGTACCCTGGCCGGCCGGTTCCCGACCCGGATCAGGGCCAGAGGGCGCGGATCGAGGCAACCACCGTGCTGCTCACCACCCCGGTTCCGCCCAGCACGACGACCGTCGAGGGGTTGAGGCGGAGCAGCTCGGCGGCGACCTCGCCGGGCAGACGATCGGCTGGCACGAGCAGCAGCGGGGCACCCCGCAGCTTGGCCGCCACGGCCGCCGACAGGCCGTCGGGGAAGCTGGCGCCGGCGGCCACGAAGACGGTCGACGGCGCATCGGCCGCGAATCCCGACTTGCTGATGGCCACCGCCGTGCCGTATCGGTCCGCGCCGGCGAGGCGCACCACCTGCGGCGCGTAGGCGCCGAGCGCGCTCTCCACCGCGCCGGAGATGACGCCGCTGCCGCCCAGGACGACGATCTTGCCGGGCTTCAGCCGACCCAGCTCGTTGGCCGTGGCTGCCGGGATGCCGCCGTGCTTGACCAGCAGGACGGGGCCACCGCCGCGGGCTGCGGCCGCTCCCCCACCCAGGGCGTCGGGGAAGTCGGAGCCGGTTGCCACGTAGACGACGGGGACACCCGCACCGAAGTAGGTGCCGCTGATGGCGGCGGCGGTGACGAACCGGTCCGCGCCCCCGATGCGGGTCACGCCACCCGAGGTGTAGGCGCCGAGCGCCGAACGAACCGTGTCGGAGACGGCCCCGGTCCCGCCAAGGACCACGATCCTGGCCGGCTTCAGCCGCGACAGCTCAGTCGCGGTCACCGACGGGACGCTGTCCCGTTGCACCAGCAGGATGGGCCCGCCCGCCTTGGCCGCGGCGGCTCCGCCGGCGAGCGCGTCCGGGAACTGGTCGCCGGTTGCGACGAAGGCGACCGGCACGCCGGGCTGGAAGTGCGCGGCGCTGATCTTCGCCGCGGTCGCGAACCGATCGCCTCCGGCGATCCGGGTATCGATCTTCACGAAGCGATCGAGAATCACGTTGTTGAGATCGTTCGTGCCGGCATCCATGAGCAGCGCCCAGATGCCGATCCCCGCGACGTTGTTCCTGATCACCATGTCGTACTTCGCGCGCAGGGACTGCGGGTCGTCGTAGTAGCCCTGCCGCCAGGTGGTGTTCGCCGAGTCGTACCAGGCGTACCAGGGCACCTGGCCGGTGGCGTCCCAGCGGCGGCCGTACGTGGCAGCGTGGCTCTTGGCACCGGTGTAGGTGTACGCGGCCGATGCGCCCGGGGCGGTCACCTTCGAGTCGGGACAGGTGGGCGGGCTGGTGGCGCGGCAGGTCAGCGAGTTGAGCTTGTCGGTCTGGGTCGGCCAGGTCCGGCCGTAGTACGGGATGCCCCAGATGATCTTGCTGGGGTGCACGATCTCGAGGTGGTCGGCGAGGGCGCTCGAGGCATCGAGGATGTAGGGGCTGGAGATCGGCGCGACCCCGCCCGCGCGAGCGGAGCCGGACCAGCTGAAGTCGTAGGCCATCACCATCAGCGCATCGGCGGCACCGGAGGCGCTGAGGCCGGCGACGTCGTAGCCGGTCGACCAGGTGGCGGCGCCCGCCATGGTGTCGACGGTCACGTAGTTCCGTACTCCCGCGTTCACCAGGCCCTGCTTGAGCTGGCGGACGAAGGAGGTGAACTGGGAGCGGAGCGAGGAGGGCACCGGCTCGAAGTCCACGTTCACGCCGTCCGCGTTGCGGTCGCGGATCATGCCCACCACCTCGTTCACCAGCCGCGTCCGATAGCTCGAGGTGTTGAGGAGGGTCGACATCGGGGTGTAGTCGCCGTTCCAGGCCATCATGGTGATGGTGGGGACCACGCGAACGCCGCGCGCGTGCGCCTTGTTGATCACGTCGGTCATGGCGCTCGACTTCCAGGCCGTCCAGCCGATGTACGGGTTCGACGAAGGGCCGCGGTACAGGTAGCCGTCCTTCTGCACCGGGATGCCGAAGTAGGCGATGGTCGAGACCCGGTCGTAGCGCAGCGAGGAGAGCCGCGAGTCGAGCATCCAGTAGGGCAGGAAGCCGAGCACCTCACGGCGTAGGCCGTTGGGGAGGGCACCGGCCGGACCCGTGTAGGCGGCTGAGCCCGTCTCCTCGCCGAGCGCGGAGCCCTCGTCGTCCGAAGCGGAGGTGATCGACCCTTCGCTGCCGCTGGTGGCCGTCGGCGATGACAGCTTGGTGGTCGGCGTGCTCCCCTCGGACAGGCTCATCTCCACCGACTCGTGCTCCGCCTGCATCTGGGCGTGGATGCTTGGCTGGAGGGCGCCGTCTGGGGCGGGCGGAAGCAGCGTGCCGTCGGCGAGCCGAACCTCTTCGGTGGGATCGACGGCTGCCACCGGCGAGATGGTCAGCGCGAGCAGGCTGGCGACGACGGTGAAGCTGACACCGATCCGGCGAAGCTGGAACACGATCTCGTCTCTCCTCCCGATCCTGCCTTCTCGCCGGTAAACCCCACCGGACGCCACTGCACCCTACCGCCCCGGCCCTGGAGGCCGGAATGGTACGAATGGCTGACGGCTAGCCCGCCGGCAGGAGCATCTTGATCTGCGTAACGACCTCGTTCGAGATCACTCCCGTGCCGCCCAGGATGACGACCTGGCCCGGGTCGAGCCGGACCAGCTCGTCGGCCACGGAGCTGGGCAGGCTGGTCTTGTTCACCAGGAGCAGCGGGGCGTCGTTGATGGCTGCGGTGGGAGCTCCGGCAAGGGCGTCGGGGAAGTCGAGGCCGGTCGCCAGGTAGACAGCGTCGGCGGAGCCCCACGTCGACGACGAGATCACCGTCGCCGTCGCGTAGCGATCGGCACCCGCCAGCCGGCTGACCGATCCGGTGGTGTAGGCCTGAAGCGCCGTCGCCACCGCGGTCGAGACGACCCCGGTTCCACCCAGCACCACGATCTGACCGGGCCCGAGCCGCTGCAGCTCGGCCGCGGTCGCGGCCGGAACCGAATCGGTCGATACCAGCAGGATCGGTCCGCCCTCGACGCCGGCTGCGGCGACACCCGCCAGGGCGTCGGGGAAGTTGGCCCCGGTGGCGATGTAGGCAACCGGGACACCGGCGGCAAAGGCATCGGCGGAGATCGCTGCCGCGGTCGAGTAGCGGTCCTCGCCGGCGAGCCGGCGCACCTCGCCGGTCGTGGCGTACTGCTTGAGGGCGGTCGACACCGTCTCGGAGATCACCCCGGGCCCGCCCAGGACCACGATCCGGCCGGGGTTGAGGCGGTCGAGCTCGGTCGCGGTCTCGCCCGGCACGGCGTCACGCGTGACGAGGAGGACCGGTCCACCCTTTGCCGCGGCGGCGACGCCGCCGGCGAGCGCGTCGGGGAAGTTTCCGGCGGTTGCGATGTAGGCCACCGGCACGCCGGGATCGAACTGGGCCGCGGATACCTTGGCGGCCGTCTCGAAGCGGTTCGACCCAGCATGGCGGGAGATGGTGGCCCTGCTCTCAAGCACGTTGCTGCTCGGAGTGGCCGAGGGGTTCCCGGCGAAGGCGTACGTGTAGACGACCGAGCGGGAGGTCCGCATCATCCACGCGCGCGCACCGGAGACGCTCAGGTGCGCATCGTCGCTGAAGGTGCCGGACGGGCGGTGGTCGTTGTAGATCTGGCCGAAGCTCCTGGTCGGGTTGCGGAGGATCGAGTCGACCAACGGCGCGGCCCCGTGGTCGGTGGCGAAGTACGTGCCGCCGAGCTTCAGGACCGGCCGCGAGTAGTTGCTGACCCGCTGGAGGGCGACGCTCTTGCTGGGCACCGCATCCCAGCTCTCACTGGCGCCGGGGGCGTAGCAGGCATTGGAGTAGATCATCACCCAGCCCGGCGCGGGGGTGATGCCGTCGGTGTTCGTGTTGCCGCCGCAGTAGTTCCACTGGTGCGTGCTGCTGCTGGTCAACGTGCCCAGGAGCGCCTGCTCGCCGCAGTACACCATGGTGGTCGACCAGTTGTCGCCGTCTCCGTTGGTGGTGGTGCGGTTGAGGCCCCAGCCGTTGACCCGGTCGGTGTTCTGGGTGCTGCTGTAGGGGCTCGGGTAGCCGTTGCCGTGGCCGAAGTAGACGACGATGTTCGCTCCGTTGACCGCCGACTTGACCGCGCTCCAGGTGGCGTAGGGCGAGTAGACCTTCACCACGCTCGCGCCGGCGGCGACGGCCGCGGCGGCGGTCTCATCGGCCTGCTTGCGGTACGAGCTGGTGACCGACCCGGTCGGGCCGACGATGATGGCCACCTTCTGTCCGGTCGCCGCGCGCGAGGGCGCGGGGGCGGCCGCCAGGAGGGCAGTGGCGAGCAGAGCGGACGCCGCCAGGGCGGCAATGATTCGGTCGCGCAACGTGTTCGGCTCCCTGTGGGCACCGGTCGAGCGAGGGCAGGACGCTCGGGGCCGTGCCGGTCGACCGTACCCACCGGCCGGCCGGCAGCCTATGGGGTGATGGTCCGACCGGGGTACCCGACGATGGGGTCATCCCCCATTGCCGAGGCGCTGGCTCAGCCCTGGACGAAGTCGAGCACCACCAGCAGCCGCTCGAGGCGCGAGAAGTCGACGGCGGGGCGGACGAAAACGGTCTTGGTGAGGGCGTTCAGGTCGGGCTCGACCGCCTCCACGTAGCCGATCAGCAGGCCCCGCGGGTAGCGGCTGCCGGTCGCCTCGCCGAGGGTGAGGCCGGCACTGACGATCGCGTCGCCGCGATCGACCGGGTCGATCGACCGCACCTGCACCATCACC
>CAYXZN010000049.1:10827-12870 GCA_964469325.1 uncultured Steroidobacteraceae bacterium | reverse complement strand
CTCGAGTGTCACGTCCGGATGGTGGACCGGACGCATCATCCCCAGCTGCACCTCCTCGCGCCGCACCCACTCCAGGATCTCCTCCGAGTGCCCGCTGCGGACCGTGAGCTGCACGCCGGGGTGCAGCGCCTGGAACTTGCCCAGCACGGCCGGCAGCACATAGGTGCTGACGGCGGGGGCGGCCCCCAGGGTGAGCCGGCCGGCAGCGGCTCGCTCCCCGCCCGATACGAGCTCTCTTCCCTCCGCCAACGCCGCCAGCGCCCGCTCGGCGAAGGGCAGGAAGGTGCGCCCGGCATCGGTCAGCCGGGCGCCGGAGCGCGAGCGCACGAAGAGGGGCGCGCCCAGGCTCTCTTCGAGGCCCTGGATGCGGGCGGTGAGCGCGGGCTGCGTCAGGCGGAGGCGCTCGGCGGCTCCGCTGATGCTTCCCTCGCCCACCACCGCGGTGAAGGCCTCGACGTCGCGGAGGTGGAGGCGGTCGCCTTCAGGGGGCATCGGCGTGCACCAACTTCTGGCATCAATTCTGCTTATGACTTGACAGGCCCATATAGACGGCTGTTATGGTAGGCCGACACACGAGGTTTGGTCAATGTGGAACTACGCTACATCGAACAGTGCCCCGCCCAGGCGGCGGCCGGTCACACCCCAGCGGTGGGATCTCGTCCGCTACTGGCAGACCTGGGGGCTGCCAGAGGCCGATGAGCCGGCGCTGCTCACGCATGCCGAGCTGAGCGAGTGCCGCTGCCCGGACCTGTGCGACCGCGACCACCAGAACGACTGACCGACCGCTCCAGCAGGAGGCGCCGATGACTGCCCAGACCGTCCACCCCGCTGCCGGGAACGGCCGCACCGCCGACCGCGTGGAGCTGCGCGAGACGCCGCTCCTGCCGCCGGGCTTCAAGGTGCCGGCCTCGCGCTGGGAGAACCCCTCGACCCGGATGCGACGGCTGCTCGAGACCGAGCCATACCTGTTCGGCCCCGGCGTCTACGACGCCATGGGCGCCCAGCTGGCGATGTATCACGGCTACCGGGCGGTCTACTTCAGCGGCTACTCCTTCGCGATCGGGCAGCTGGGGACGACGGACATGGACCTGTACTCGGGCCCTGAGATCGCCGACGCCGCGCGGCGGACGGTATCTGGGCTCCGGAAGTTCCAGCTGACCCAGGCGGTCGGCGACCCGGAGAAGGGGGTCGAGCCGCGACACCTCGACATCCCGCCGCTGGTGGTCGACATGGACGGCGGATACGGCAACATCTTCAACGTCCAGCGGACGACCGAGCTTTACGTGCAGGCGGGCGTGGCGGCGGCGCACATCGAGGACCAGGTGCTGCCCAAACGCTGCGGGCACATCGGCGGCAAGGCGCTGATCCCCGCCACCGAGATGGTCGGCAAGCTGCGCATGGCGCGGGCCGTGGCCTCAGATCTGGGCAACGACGACTTCGTGATCATCGCCCGCACCGACGGCCTGTCGGCGGTCGACGCGCCGGAGGCCCTGCGCGGGCTCGACCTGGCGGTGGATCGGGCGCTGCGCTACCTCGACACCGGCATCCCCGACCTCGTGTGGTGCGAGTTCCCCACCTCCGACCGCGGTCCGCTGGAGGAGTTCGCTTCGCGGGTCCGCTCGCGCTTCCCGGACGCGCGCTTCGCCTTCAACTGGTCGAGCAGCTTCAAGTGGTTCAGCGATCCGGAGCCGATCCGCTTCGGAGAGCTCGGGGAGATGGGCTTCAAGTTCATCTTCATCACACTGGGCGCGCAGCACGCCACCGGCCTCGCGCTGAACGAGCTGCTGGAGGCGATGCGCGAGCGGCAGGAGGACGGGTACATCGAGCTCCAGCGGCGCGAGTGGGCGGAGGGGGTCGACGTGCCGACCCGGTCCCACCACCAGTTCAGCGGGGTGCCGTACCACCACCTGCTCGGCAAGCACTACGACGCAGCGCGCCTGGGCTCGGAGTTCGTAGAGGAGCTCCCCGAGGACCGCGTCGTCTAGGGCTGGCTCTCGCGCGCTCCTTAGGTATCTGTGGAGGAGATACTCCGACGGTTCACGG
>CAYXZN010000049.1:0-10727 GCA_964469325.1 uncultured Steroidobacteraceae bacterium | reverse complement strand
GCCTGCCTGCCGGCGTCTCATGCCCGGCGCGCATGCCCCGACGACCGAGGAAGCCGCGTGCCGCAGTTGTATTCGCTTGGGAGACGGCGCGCCCCCCGCTCAGCGGGTATCTGCGCAGGAGATACTCCGACGGTTCACGGGCCTGCCTGCCGGCGTCTCATGCCCGGCGCGCATGCCCCGACGACCGAGGAAGCCCCGTGCCGCAGTTGTATTCGCTTGGGAGATGGCGCGCGGGGGCGCGGCCATTCACACCGCCCGGCCGGCGCGCTCTGTCACGCCGAACGAGCAGGATGCCGTCGCCGCCGAGCGGCGTCCCGTTCCGAATCGCCCTCCAGACGGCCGCGCTCGTGAACGGAAATCTCTGGCGAACGTGGTCAGGTAGTTGGTCCAGCAGCTCTCGGCTGGCGCGGCCGTCGGGTATCGCGATGACGAGCCGAACGGGCCGGATCTCCGACTGGCTGATGGCGTCTCGCTTCAGCTGGGCTGGACGAGACTGGGCCTGGAAGTCCACCAGCCGACGCTCGATCTCGACATGTATGACCTCCTCGGGTCCGGCCAGCACCAGGTCGGCAGCCCGAGCGTCACCCGCTGCCACAGGGACCTCGAGCGCGGGTCGCCACACCGGGGCGCTCGCGCCGATGATCGCCTCGGCAATGGAGAGCTGGCCCGAGTCTCGCAGACGCACTGTGGAGACCGGGTAGAGACGCCACGCCAGCTCGTGGCCACACGCGGCCACCAGTCGACACCTGGCCTCGACCGAAATGCCCGGATCTCCGCCCTCCGCCCGGCTCACCTCTCCCTGGCTGACGCCCGCCAGCTTCGCCAGCTGCTCCTGGGTCAGTCCCGCCCCGGTCCGGGCGATTCGAAGCTCAACGCCGAACCGGTGCGCGAGCTCACGGCACCGAGCACGACCGATGTCGATCGGCCGACCCTTTCTGAACGCCATCGGTCCATTCTGGGAACGGCTGCTTACCGGCGGATTACGGCATGCATATCGGCCATCCCGCACCGCCGCGCCGAGCCGGACATGCCGCGTGCGGATGCAACCGCGGTCCCGGCAGCTCGGAACCGGCGGTACATCCTCCGAGCGGATGGCGGGACGGCTGAGCGCCGCGCGAACCGCAGGAGTATTCGTCCCGCGAATACCACCGCGTACCACCGCGCGACGGGCACGACTGCGGGTCAGGTGCGGCGGGCGGGGATGGCGAGGATGAACAGGGTGGCGGCGAGATACGACAGGCCCATCACGGTGAACGCGATCGGGAACCCGAATGCGGTCACGATCGCGCCGATGGCGAAGGCCCAGAAGGCGCCGATACCGAACGCGAAAGTGAAGTAGACGGCGAACGCCATGTCCCGGGTCCGCGGCTCGGCGCGATCGGCCAGGAAGGCCTGGAGGATCGGGCCCTCGCTGAAGACGGCGGTCCCGAACGGCAGCAGCACCGGCACCAGGAAGACGAGGTTGGCGCCGGCCAGGACGAAGAGGCCGATGCCGGCGGCGCTGAGCAGGTAGTAGGCGACCACCGTCCGCTTGCGGCCGAAGCGGTCCGAGATCCAGCCGGCGAACAGCGGCCCGACCACCGACCCGACCAGCAGGATCGCGTACAGGATCGCGGTGGTGGCGTCGTCGAGGCCCAGTGGGCCGCGCAGGTAGAGGATCAGGAACGGCGCCACGATGTCGAGGCCGCGTCCCCCGGCGCCGACCAGCGCCGCCCCCAGGATCAGCATCAGGTCGCGCTGCCGGATCACCTCCGCGATCTGGCGCAGCGGGGAGCCGCCGGCGCGAGCCCGCTGCCGATAGGCGGCGCCGTCCTCGCGGACACGGAGCGCGATCAGCACTCCCACCCCCAGCGCGGGCAGGCCGAACAGGAAGAGGGTGACGTTCCAGCCCAGCGCCGCCAGCAGCGCGGCGCCCACGAATGGGACCAGGATGGTGCCGACGTTGCCGCCGCTGATGTGAGCGCTGATGGCGAAGCCACGCCGGTGTAGCGGGAAGGCATCGGCGAGGAGGGCGTTGCCGACCGGGTGCTGGGGGCTGCCGCCGATCCGCGCCGCGCTCACCGCGGCGAGCAGCTGGCCGGCGGACTGCGCGAGGCCGGCCGCCATGAGGCTGGCTCCAAAGACCACCTGGCCCGCGGCCAGGATGGCGGGGCGGGCGACCCATCGGGTCAGGAAGCCGTAGGTCAGCTGCATGGTGCCGCCGATGGCCGTGGTGACCGCGATGAACGTCCCGACGCCGGCGGCATCCATCCCGAACTGCACGATGACGATGGGGTAGATGAGCGGCATCAGCGCCGACTGGGCGTGGATCACCGCGTGTCCCAGCGAGAGGAGGCCCAGCGTCAGCCCGGCCGGCGTGCGAGGGGCCTGCCCGGCAGCGGTGCCCGAACCGCCGGCAGCCCCACCCGGATCGCCCGGGGCGGCAGCGGGGCGGTTCGGGGTCGCGATGCTAGGATGGTCGGCGATGTCGGCCACGGCCAAGAACCCCGAGCCGGCCGACGGAAGAGGCCTCGAGGCCCGGCTCGTCGCCACCATCGGTCCGGTGATGCGGCACCTGCTGTCCCACGCCCGCCGTCGCCCGGCGTGGCTGGAGATGACCTACCAGCAGTACAACGTCCTGCGCATCGTGCAGGAGCATGCCCCGGTCGGGCAGGCGGAAGTCGCGCGCCGGCTGATGGTGAGCCCGCCGGTCGTCACCCGCCTGGCGGCCGCGCTCGAGGAGGCCGGCCTGCTGGCCCGCCGCGAGGACCCCGACGACCGCCGGGCAGTGCGCCTCACCCTCACCGCCGCGGGGCGGAAACGCGTCGACGCCATGCGCAGGGAGCTCCTCGACGCCGCCGGGGAGCTGCTCGAGCCGCTGCCCGAGGGTGAGCGGGACGCGGTGGCCGACGCGCTGGATCGGCTCCAGGTGCTGCTGCCGGATCGGCGCCCAGCGGAGCAGCACCGCCGCGGCTAGGCCGCCTGCTCGCGCCGGTCCGACGGGGCCGTCACGTCGCCCCAGGTCGTGCCATCGCTGACCAGCTTCCAGGCAACGATCACCAGCACGACGGCAGCGATGGCTGCCCCGATCAGGAACGCCGTCTGTGGACCGGCCACCTCCGCGACAGCGCCCGCGAACAGCCCACCGAAGGGCGCCGACCCCGCGAACACCATCACGTACAGCGACATCACCCGCCCTCGCAGCGCGTCCGGCACGCTGTGCTGGATGGTGACGTTGATGGTGTTCACCATCAGCATGGCCGACATCCCGGCGGCCATCAGCAGCGGGAAGGAGAGGAGCGGCAGCGCGCTCAGACCGAGTCCCAGCACCGCCGAGACGAAGATGACGCCGCCGCCCAGCATGAAGCGGAGAAGGGGCCGCCCGCCGGCACGGAAGGCCAGGTAGAGCGAGCCGGTCAGCGAGCCGATCCCCATCGAGGCGAAGAGCGCCCCGTAGCCCTCCGACCCGAGCTCGAGCGTCTGGCGCGCGTAGAGCGGCAGCAGCGTCTGGAAGTTCATGGCGGCCACGGCGATGCCGGCCAGCAGGACCAGCGGCCACAGGACGAGGGGGGTGCGGAGGGCGAAGCGGATCCCCTCGCCCAGGCTGGCCCAGACCCGCGGATAGGTCTCCGGCCGCTCGGCGCGGTGCAGCAGCTCCGGCTTCATCAGCAGCAGGGCCACCAGCACCGCCAGGTAGCTGACCGCGTTGAAGCCGAAGTTGAAGGCGATCCCGAAGATGGCGATCGCCACCCCGGCGATGGCGGGGCCCAGGACGCGAGCGAGGTTGAACGAGGCCGAGTTCAGGGCGATGGCGTTGACGAGATCCTCGCGCGGGACCATCTCGGCGGTGAACGACTGGCGCAGCGGCATCTCGGCCGCGTTCACCAGGCCCAGCACCGAGGCGAGGACCATGATGTGCCAGATCTCGACCGATCCGCTGACCGTCAGCCCGAACAGGACGCTCGCCTCGGCCATGGCCACCGCCTGGGCGATCATCAGCGCCCGTCGCTTGTCCACCCGGTCCGCCAGCACCCCGCCGAGGGGCGCGAGGAACATGGCCGGCGCGAACTGGAGCGCGATCACCGCCCCGACCTGGAAAGCCGAGCCGCCCAGCTCGAGCACCAGCCAGGGCTGCGAGACGGTCTGCATCCAGGTGCCGACCAGGCTGCCGATCTGTCCGAACCAGTAGACGCGGTAGTTGCGGTGGCGCAGCGAGGCCCAGCCGCGCCGCAGCCCGCTCCCCGGGCGGGGAGGCATGGGCGGCGGCACGTCGGGCGCCTCGGGGCGGATCAGGCGCAGCCTGGGCGGAAGCGCGGCGGCCAGGATGCGCGGCAGGGGAACCAGCGTCATTCATTAGCTATGCTAACAAACTGATCGTCCCGCCTCAACCTGGGTCGGTCGTTTATTGCACGAGCGCTTCCGCATCCGTCATGATGCGCGCGGCCCGATGCTTCCATCTCAAGCGGATCCCCGCCCACGGGATCGCCGCCCACGCGTCCGTCGCCGCGCCGTCGCGATCCGGATGGCGCTGCTCGTCACCTCCAGCGCCGTGCTGGTCGGGTCGCTGGGAGCCTCCCAGCAGGTGCGGGGGCTCAAGCCGGCGGAGGTCGTCCAGAACGCCATCGCTCCGCCGGTCGCGGCGGCTGCCAGCACCGTCTCCCGGCCGACCGGACCCGCCGAGGGCGTGACCCGCGGAGAGGCGAGAAGCCTGCAGCTGCTGGGCCCACGTCCCGTCCACTTCAGCACGCTGAACGGCGAGGAGGCGGAGGCGTTCCAGTCGGCCCTGGAGCGGGCGCTGGAAGAGCTCGAGCTGCGGTCGCTCTCGTTCGCGGTGATCCGGCCCGGCCGAAGCGAGTGGGCTGGGGCAACCGGCCGCTCGAGGGACGGAGGGGAGGCCACCGCCTCCACACGCTACGTGATGGGCAGCATCACCAAGACGTTCGTGGCGGCTGCGGCCCTGGAGCTGGTCGAGGAGGGGCGCCTCTCGCTGGCCGACCGCGTGATCGACCTAGTGCCGGGCCTGACCGTAGATCCTGCCGTCACCGTCGAACAGCTGCTCAACCACACCAGCGGACTGGCCGACCTGTTCCACCCCATCGTCAACCGGCTGCTGCAGCGGCCGACCGAGCGCTGGTCGCCCGCCTTCGTGGTCCGCTCGGCCGGGAAGGCGTCGTTCGAGCCCGGGGCATCGTGGGCGTACTCGAACACGAACTACGTGGTGCTCGGCATGGTGGTCGAAGCGGTGAGCGGACGTCCGCTGGCCGACGAGCTCCAGGCCCGGTTCCTCGCGCCACTGGGCCTGGCCGAGACGAGAGCCGAGTGGGCGCTGCCCGGCGGCGGCTCCCCGCTCCTCGAGCCGTCGTGGGCCACCTCGTTCGGGGCGTCGGGAGCGATGTCGGCCACGGCCCGAGACCTGGCCCGCTGGGGGCATGCCCTGTACGGCGGCCGCGTCCTGGACCACGCCTCTCTGGAGCGGATGCTCGCCTTCAACGACGACGACTACGGACTGGGCGCGCAGCGCATCGAGCTCGACGGGCGCGTGGCGATCGGCCACACGGGGCTGCTGCGCTGGTACAGCTCGGCGCTGATCGCCTTCCCCGACGAGCACCTGGTGCTGGCGGTCATGACCGACCGGGCGCCGATCGACCCGTTCATGATCCTGCGGCACCGCGAGGAGGGCGAGCCGTCCCTGCTCGACCTGGCCCTGGGCGTAGCACCCTCCGAACGGGTGGTGGTGGTCGCGGCCGACGGCTGACGTCAGCCGAAGATCAGCTCCCGCGCGACCCGCGGCGGGGGCGTGCCGTGTGAGATGACCGACTCCAGGAAGGGGCGGTAGGCGAACTCGCGGCCCTCCACCGCCGCTCGACGCCGCGCCTCCCGCTCCAGCTCGGTCATCTCGACGCTCCCCAGGTAGTACTCGCACAGCTGCGTGCTGCTGAGCCGTGCGCGGTTCCACTTCTCGGCCGCCTCCGACCGCTCCTGGAAGCCGCCGTCGATCATCAGGCGCATCGCCTCCTCCTCGTCCATCGAGCCGGCGTGGATGCCGATGTCCATCAGGGCGTTGGTGATGCCGCGCAGGAAGAACTTCCAGTGGACGAGCATCAGGGCGGGGTCATCGGCGCCGTAGCCGACGTCCATCATCACCTGGGTCACGTACACCGCCCACCCCTCGGCGAACATGCCCGAGCCGAAGACGGTGCGCGGCAACGAGTCGCATCGGTTCGCCCACGCCAGCTGGAGGTAGTGCCCGGGCACCGCCTCGTGGATGGTGAGCAGCCGCAGCATGCGGGTGTTGTCCTCGCGCAGGTACGACTCGCGCTGCTCATCGGTCCAGTCGTCGGGCATCGGCGTGATGGCGAAGAAGGACTTCAGCCCGCGGTCGAGCGGCCCGGGCGAGATGAGCATGGCGCCGCCGAAGGAGCGAAGGAACTCGGGGGTCCAGATGATGTCGATCGGGTCGTCGGGCAGGCCGATCAGGTCCACCTCCCGCACGAACGTCTCGATCCGCTCGTTCTCGGCGCGGCAGAAGTCGAGCAGCTCCTCCGCCCGCGGGTGCTCCGCCGCAATCCGATCCAGGACGGGACGCACCACCTCCCCGTCGTCAGCGGGGATCGGCGCGTCGCCCACCCACGCCGGCCAGAGCTCGCGGGCCAGGCGCGTCATCTCCGCGCGCACCTCGGCGTACGCCACCTCCGCCTGGCGCTGGAGCTCCTCGGGGGCGAGGTCGGTCATCAGGGCGTGGCGGAACTTCTCCCGGTGCAGCTCGGCGCCCAGCCGGAAGTCGCCGTCGGCGCGGGGCAGCAGCTCCTCGCGCAGCCACTCCCCGAACTCGGTGAGCGCCGAGCGGGCGACGCCGGCCGCCTCCCGCACCTCGCCGGCCAGCCCTGCGTTGCCGGTCCGCTCCGCCTCGGCGGCCAGGGCATCGGCCAGGCTGCCGATCCCCGGCAGCCGCTCCAGCGCCTTCTCCGCGTGCAGACGCGAGACGGCGCGCTCGCCGGGCGCCGACAGGGTGTGACGGGCCGCCGCCAGCAGCTCGGGGATCCCGCGCAGCCGCTGCGCCGCGCTCTCCAGGCGCGCCTCCACCGGCGCGAACTCCCGCGTCAGCAGGGTGAAGAGGCCGCCGCCGAGCAGGTAGACGTACCAGAGCGGGCTCCATGACGGCTCGCGCAGGGTCTCCTCGCCGAAGCGCATCGACGCCAGCTGGTCGAGCATCACCCGCCGATCTGCCGCCTCGGCCCGCGACAGCGGTGCGGGGTCGATCGCCGCCAGCCGTCGCTCGGCGTCGGCCAGGAACGCGATCCGCTCCTGGCGACCCTCCTCCGACAGATCCGGCCAGCGGCCGTCGTGGCGATGCTCACCGGCGTCGGTGGCGGTGACCGGCCAGATGCGGAAGACGTCGGCGAGCAGCTCGTCGACCAGGGCTCGCAGCTCCATGCATCGCCGATGCTATCCGATCCCGCTCTCGGTCCCGGGGCTTCCCGCCCGATCTGTACGCTGGTACATTCACCCACTACACCTTTTGACTCGGGTGAAGGATCAAGCCGATGGGCCTGCGGGAGAAGAAAAAGGCGGCCACCCGCGAGTCCCTGATCGACGCCGCCGAGCGGCTGTTCGCCGAGCGGGGCGTGGAGGGGACGACGATGGACGACATCGCCGCCGCCGCCAACACCAGCCGCACCAGCGTCTTCAACTATTTCGGGCACAAGGAGGCGCTGCTGGTGGAGCTGGGCGCGCGCTACGTGCAGCAGGTCGCGGAGGCGGTCGCGCCGCACCACCGTCGCTCGGTGCGCGGGACGCTGCTGGACCTCGCCGACGCGCTGACCGAACTCACCCTCCGCGAGCCGGCTCTGATCGCGGCCATCGCCCGCGAGATGAACCACCCCGACCCGTCGCGGCGGCAGTTCGCCATCGAGCGGATGCAGTACCCCAGGCTGTACCGCGGCCTGCTGGCCCAGCTGAAGGCGGCGGGCAAGCTGCGGCACCCCGGCCGCCTGCGGACGTACGAGCGGCAGCTGGTCGACATCGCCACCGGGGCGCTGATCCGGGCCGGCGGCGACTTCCCGCTGAGCGAGCTGCGGGCCGAGCTGCACGCCAACGTCGACCTCTTCCTGGACGGCGCCCTGCTCCGCGAGTAGCCGCGCGGGAGCCGCCGGGCGGCTAGGCTGGCGGCGTGAGCGAGAACCTCTGCTATACCGATGCCTATGCCCGAGCGACGGAGGCTCGGGTCGTCGCCGTCGAGGACGGACAGCTGCTGCTGGATCGGACCGTCTTCTACCCCGGCGGAGGCGGGCAGCCGGCCGACACCGGCTGGCTCAGCGCGGCCGATGGGCGCCGATGGACCGTCATCGGCGCAGCCAAGCGGGGGGACGAGATCTGGCACCGCCTGGCCGAGGCCGATGCCGAGGCAGGGATGCCGGAGATCGGCGAAGCGGTCAGCGTCGAGCTCGACTGGGAGCGGCGCCACGCGCTGATGCGCACCCACTCCGCGCTCCACGTGCTGTGCGGGGTGGTGTGGCGCGACCACGGCGCGTCTGTGACCGGCGGGAACATGGAGCCGCTGTCGGGTCGGATGGACTTCGAGTTCGAGACGATGCGGTCCGAGCTGGTGGCGGAGATCGAGCGGCGGGTGAACGAGGAGATCGCCGCGGACCGCGAGATCCGGGTCAAGATCCTGCCCCGCGACGAGGCGTTCGCCATCCCCGACCTGATCCGCACCAAGATCAACCTGCTACCGGAGGGGATCAGCGAGGTGCGGACGATCGAGATCGTCGGCCTGGACCTGCAGGCCGACGGCGGCACGCACGTGGCCCGCACCAGCGAGGTCGGCTCCGTGCGTGTCACCGGCTACGAGTCGAAGGGCCGCATCAACAAGCGGATCCGGATCGCCCTCGACGGCGAGTGAGCGGCCGGGCGGCTCGACCTGCGGCGCCCACCCGCGGGATGTGAATCACCGTCACGTTTCGGCAGTCGCCGGCCGCCGACCTGCGGGATGCGAATGAGCGTCGCGTTAAGTCCGTCGGGAGCCGCGGTTGCGGCTCCAACAGCGGCGGCTCACGCTCAGTGGACGCCTCCTCCCACCCCCGATCCGCCGCCCGAGCCACTTAACGCGATCTCCATTCGCAGCTCGGCAGTCGGCGAGCACGGGTCGTTCAATCCAGGAAGCGGAACCGCTCGATCCAGGCGTCGAGCTCCGGTCGCGGGTCGTAGGACGCATCGGCGTTGTCATCGAAGACGCGGATCACATACACGCGGTCGTCGTGAAAGGCCACCGCCTCGACCCCGAAGTGGGGATCGGAGGGATCGCATCGGTAGGTGCTGATGCGCGCGGTCTCGCCGTCGACGCTGCCGGTCTCCGATCGCTCGAGCGTGCAGTGTGAGAATGCCTCTTGGTTGAGCTGGTCGTAGCGCTCGAGCCATCGCTTGCGATCGAGGTCGAGCGGCTGACTGGTGAAGAGGACGTAGGGTTCGGGCTCCCGGAGCTTGTTGGCATAGTCCAGTCCCGGCGACTGCTCGCTGAATGCCGTGCCGGACGTCCACTCGCCGGCTCTCTCGTGGATCGTCCAGTCGGGAGGAACCTCGAGCGTGTACCCGAAGCGCTCCGAGGTGAAGACAGAAGGTTCAGGTGTGGAGGTGGGGGCTTCCTGGGGACGGCCTATGTTCGTGGTCGGCAGGAACTGAAGCCCAAGGAAGGCGGCCGCGACGATCGCGGCGGCGGCGATTCCGAAGCGGAACCGGTTGGTGTTCATGATCGGGAACCTCCGCGCCAGCCAGGCGGCAGTGGCGCTCGATTGACGAGTCGAACGGACCTCGAGGCGTGTGGCGGCGGCGACGCGCTCCGGAGCAGCCTCTGGCCCAAGGTCGATCCACGCGTCGAGGAGCTGGTCCAGGTCCCGGTCGTTCATGCCTGCGACCTCCGAACGGCAGGCCTGGCATCGGCGTCGAGGGCGGCGCGCATCGCTCCGCGGGCGGCGTGCAGCCGCGAGCGGACGGTGCCGACCGGGATGCCGAGCAGATCGGCCATCTCGTCGTGCGACAGGCTCAGGTAGTGCTGGAGCACGAGGACGGCGCGCTGCTCGGTGGATAGACGAGCGAACCCCCGCTCGAGTTGGTCCCGATCGTGGACCGACAGGTAGGGGTCGTCAGTGGCACCGTCGGTCAGGCTGCCCGCAGGGGCCTCCCGTCGGCGGCGCCGGTGCTCGGCATATGCGGCGTGCACCAGGAGCCGGTAGGCCCAGGCCTCGAACCGATCCGGGTCCCGGAGCTGGGGCAGCTGGCGCCAGATGGCGACCAGCGCCTGCTGCGTGGCGTCCTCGGCGCTCGGCCCGCTGCGCAGGATGCGGTACGCCACCGAGTAGAGCCGGTCGACGACGTGCAGGGTGAGCTGGTCGAAGGCGTCATGATCGCCTCGCTGCGCGCGTACCACCAGCTCTCGCTCCACGTCGCCTGCCTCGAGCGGGACCCTTGGTAGGTCCCTCCTGGGATGTATGAGTGGCCCGCGAGCCGAATCAATCGATCATGGCAGCAATCGGGGACGGAGCCTATGGCGAGGATCGGCGCAGGGCGGGACCTCGCCCGGTCGCTGAGCCGGTGTCAGGGCGGCTCGTGCAGCACGAACCGCCCCGACGAAAGAAGGACAGGTGACGGGCGCCGATCAGGCCCTCAGCGGAACGCCTCAGCACGCTGTGACGGTGGACTGGAGCTCGCCGGCGCGCCGCTCAGTCGAGAAATCGGAAGATGTCGAGGAACTC
>CAYXZN010000048.1:0-12991 GCA_964469325.1 uncultured Steroidobacteraceae bacterium | reverse complement strand
TGCTCGACGACGAGGGCGACGTGCTGATCCCCATGGCCGCGGTCGGTATCAGCAGCGACGACGATCGTGCCTGGCTCCGGACGCGGCGCTTCCCGATCGGTGGTGGCATGAACGGACTCGCCATCTCCGAGGGGCGATCGGTATGGACCGATGACTACGCCGCGGATACCCGCATCCCCCACGAGCCGGACGACGAGGTCCCCGACCGGCTGGGGCTGGGGGCGATGGCCGTGGCGCTGCTGCGCGGCGCGTCGGGCGAGCCGGTCGGCACGCTGGCCGTCACTTACCGCGCCCCGCGGTCGATTGACCCCGACGACGTCCGTCTGCTCGAGGAGCTGGCGGACCAGGGCGCGATTGCCGCGCGCAACGCGCGACTGTATGAGCAGCTGGCCCAGTCGGAACGGCGCTACCGCCTGAAGGCGGAGGAGCTCGCGCACCGGGCGGAGGCGCAGCGCACCCTGGCCGAGATCGCCACTCAGATCAGCTCCATCCGCGACCCGCGGGCCATCCTGCGGCGCACCATCGAGGAGGCACAACGACTCCTCGCCGCCGACTACGCGGTGATCAACCTGCTGGAGGAGGGCACCGACATGCTGGTCGACTACCGGAGCGACGGCGCCGGTCTCGGGTTGGCGGATCCTGACGAGGACGTCTCGATCCGCCTCGGCGAGGGGGTCGCCGGGAAGGCGGTCGCCGAGCGGCGGGTGGTGCGGACCGACGATTACCTGGTCGACACCGGCTTCATCCATACCGCGTCGGCCGACGAGTGGATTCGCGACCGCGGCCTTCGCTCGATGATGGCCGCTCCGCTGGTGAGCGAGGCCGGCGCGATCGGCGCCATCTCAATCAACGCGCGGCGGCCTGCGGCCTTCGACGAGGCGGGTGAGGAGCTGCTCGGTGCGCTGGCGGGGCACGCGGCCATCGTCCTCGTGAACGCGCGGTTGTACAGCGAGGTCGAGCAGACGGCCGAGGAGCTGGCCCGCCGGGTCGAAGCGCAGCGCACGCTGTCGGAGATCGCCGCGCGCATCAGTGCCATCCGCGACCTCGATGACCTGCTGCGCCGCACCGTCGAGGAGGCGGAGCGCCTGCTGGGCGGCGATGGCGCGCGGATCAATCTGGTCGACGTCGAGGGTGGTCGGGTCGTCTATACCCTGGGGCACGACGCCCGGTCGGGCGTCGACGATCGGCCCCCGGCCGAGGTGCGGCCGACCGAGGGCGTCACCGGCAAGGCGATCTCCGAGCGGAGGGTGGTCTGGACCGGCGACTACCTGGAGGACGATTCGTTCGAGCACGGGCCCGAGCTCGACGCCTACATCCGCGAGCATGGCATCCGCTCCCGGATCGCGGCGCCGCTCATAAGCGACGACGTGGCGATCGGCGCCCTGATCGTCCAGTCGCGACGCGAGGATGCGTTCGACGGCGACGACGCCCAGCTGCTGGGCGCCCTGGCCGCCCAGGCGTCGGTGGCGGTCACCAACGCCCGCCTGTACGACCAGCTCCAGGCCTCCGAGCGCCGATACCGTCACCTGGTCGACAGCTCCCCGGACGTGGTCTGGTCCGCCGATCCGGAGGGCCGGTTCACCTTCTTCAGCGAGTCGCTGGAGCGCGTGACGGGGCACGACCCGGCGGCCCTGATCGGCCGGCACTGGTACGCCCTGTCGCCGCCGGAGGGACGAGGCGCGGCGCAGGCCGCCTGGGATCGTCTGCGGTCGGCGCCGGACACCGAGCATCGGCTCCAGGTCGACATCCCCTGTGCGGACGGCAGCCTGATCCCGGCCGAGATCAGCATGATCGCCAACAGCGTCGACGGCAGGTTCCTGGGGGCCACCGGCTCCATCCGAGACGTGAGCGTGCGCGAGCGGCTGGAGCGGGACCTGCGGACGCAGGCCGCCGAGCTGGCCGCCTCGCAGGAGCGCGCCCACCTGGCCCGGGAGCTCCACGACTCGGTCACCCAGGCCCTCTTCAGCATGGGCCTCACGCTGCGGACGCTCGAGCTGCTGCTGGAGCGCGACCCCGCCGCCGCCCGGGAGAAGCTGAGCGAGCTGCGCGACCTCCAGAAGGACGCGCTGGCCGAGATGCGGACCCTCATCTTCGAGCTGCGCCCCGGCGGCCTCGAGCACGACGGCCTGCCGCAAGCGCTGCGCACCCACGCCGCGGCGGTGCAGGGGCGGACCGGCCTGAGCGTGACCGTCGAAGCCGAGCTGGACGAGCGGCTGCCGCTCGACGCGGAGGAGGCGCTGTACCGCATCGCCCAGGAGGCGCTGCACAACGTGGTCAAGCACGCACGCGCGAGCGGCGCGAAGGTGGAGCTCGACGAGGCGGACGGTCGGATCCGGCTGTCGGTGAGCGACGACGGGGTCGGGTTCGACCCGGGGCAGGTTCCCCGCGGCCACCTGGGCCTGGACGGGATGCGGCAGCGGGTCGAGCGCCTCGGCGGCGAGCTCGGGGTGCGCAGCCAGAGCAGTGAGGGGACCCGGATCGAGGTGGTCGTGCCGCGTCCCGTGCCGGCAGAGGTCCCCGCCGCAGCCTCGGTCGAATGACGTAGGCGCATCAGGCCCTTCGCCCGACGCGCCTGCCACGGAGTCCCGGGTAGCGTTTCGGCATGCAGCAAGAGCCCAACACCCGCGCACCCCGGGTCGTGCTGGTCGACGCCGACCGCCGGGTGCGCCAGAGCCTCTCCGATCTCCTCTCCCTGGCCGGCGTGGACATCGCCGGCACCGCTCCCGACGTCCGCACCGCGCTCGAGCTCTGCGAGCGGGAATCGCCGGGGGTCCTGCTGGTCGACCCGCGCCTCCCCGACCTGCGAGCCGGCGCCGCCCTGCTGGCCAGCGTCCGCCTCGCCTGGCCCACGACCCGGGTGGTGAGCATGGGATGGTCGTCGACCAACGGGGACGACGCGCTGGCGCTCAACGGCCAGTTCGACGCGGTGGTGGCCAAGGACGCCGCGCCGGAAGAGTTCCTCGCCGCCATTCTCGATGCCTGCAACTGTCCGCAGCCGTCGGTAGGGACCAGCGTCGCGACCGCCGACTGACCGGCTCACAGGCCGATCCCCCTCAGACGCCGATACTTCGCCTTAGAGGCCCATCGCCCGCCGGATCGCCGAGAGCTCGGGAGGGACCGAGGCGAGCGCGCCCTCCTCGACACTGACCGCATCGGGGTCCTTGAGCCCGTGCCCGGTCAGGATGCAGACCACCGTCTCCGAGCGGTCGATCCGGCCCTCTCGCGCGAACCGCCGCACGCCGGCGACCCCCGCCGCCGATGCCGGCTCGCAGAAGATTCCTTCGCCCCGCGCCACGTCCCGCTGCGCATCCAGGATCTCCCGGTCGCTGACCGTCTCGATCGCCCCGCCGGACTCGTCGCGTGCCCGTACGGCGCCCTCCCACGAGGCGGGGTTGCCGATCCGGATGGCGGTCGCCACCGTCTCGGGCGACTCCACCGGCGCCCCGCGCACGATCGGCGCCGCCCCCTCCGCCTGGAAACCGATCATGCGCGGCCGCCCTGCGCTTCGGCCCTCCGACGCGTAGCGGGTGAAGCCGACCCACGACGCGGTGATGTTGCCGGCGTTGCCGACCGGCAGCGCGACCCAGTCGGGGGCGGCAGCCAGCGCGTCGCAGATCTCGAAGGCGACGGTCTGCTGCCCTGCGATCCGGTCGGGGTTGATGCTGTTCACCACCGCCGCGTCGCCCTCCTCCCCGAGCCGGCGCACCACCTCCAGCGCAGCGTCGAAGTTGCCGTCCACGAGCACCAGCCGCGCTCCCGCGGCGATCGCCTGCGACAGCTTGCCGCGCGCCACCTTGCCGGCCGGCAGCACCACGGGGCAGGCGAGCCCGCCGGCGGCCGCGTAGGCCGCCGCCGAAGCGGCGGTATTGCCGGTCGAGGCGCACACCACCGCCCCCGCGCCGCCGGACACGGCGCGGTTGACGGCCAGCACCATGCCGCGGTCCTTGAAGCTGCCGGTCGGGTTCGTGCCCTCGAACTTCAGGTAGAGGCGGTCCAGGCCGAGCTCCGCGCCCAGGCGCCGCGCATGGACGAGCGGCGTGCCGCCCTCGCCCAGGGTGATGGGGAGCTGCTCCCCGGGCCGGGCGAGCAGGTCGCGGTAGCGCTCGAGCAGCGTCGTGGAGTTCGGCACCGGCTCAGCGCGAGAACGCCTCGCGGACCAGTCGCTCCTGCTCGGTCTGGTGCGCGGCGGGGTAGCCCTCGGCCGGGCGGCTGCGCTCCGGGCGGCTCACGTCGCTGAGCGGCACGGTGTACGGGACGAGGTGGCGGATCCTGGGGAGCACGAACTTGCGGGCGCCCATGTTGCGCGGCTCCTCCTGGACCCAGGCGAACGACTCGAGGTTCGGGTAGCGCTCAACCACCGGCCGTAGCTCCTCGGTGGGGAAGGGGTAGAGCTGCTCGACCCGCACCACCGCCACCTCGGGCGACTTCGCGCGCAGCTCCGAGCCGGTCAGGTCGTAGTAGATCTTGCCGCTGCACAACACCAGGCGCCGCACCGCCGCCGCGGCCTCGTCGGAGGAGCGCTCCGGGTCGTCGATCACCGGCCGGAAGCCGCCCTCCGACAGGTCTGCCAGCGCCGACGCCGCGGCCGGCAGGCGGAGCAGCGACTTGGGCGTCATCACCACCAGCGGCCGCAGCTCGCGGTGGCGGCCCTGCCGGCGCAGCAGGTGGAAGTACTGCGCCGGCGTGGTCGGGTAGACGACGCGGATGGTCCCCTCGGCGCCCAGCGACAGGAAGCGCTCCAGCCGCGCGCTGGAGTGCTCCGGCCCCTGGCCCTCGTAGCCGTGCGGCAGCAGCAGGGTCAGGCGCGAGGTCTGCCGCCACTTCGCCAGCCCGGCGATGATGAACTGGTCGATGATGATCTCCGCCCCGTTGACGAAGTCGCCGTACTGCGCCTCCCACAGCACCAGCGCCTCGGGAGCGGTGACCGCGTAGCCGTACTCGAAGCCCAAGCAGGCGTACTCGCTGAGCGGGCTGTTGTGGACCTCGAAGCTGGCCCGCGCGCCATCGAGGTGCTGCATCGGCACGTGACGCCGGCCGTTGTTCGTGTCGTGCAGGACCTGGTGCCGCTGGCTGAACGTGCCGCGCTCGGTGTCCTGCCCGGTGAGCCGGATCGGCACCCCGTCCACCAGCAGGGAGGCGAAGGCGAGCGCCTCGGCGTGGCCCCACTCAATCCGGCCCTCGTCTCCATCGAGGGCGGTCAGCCGCCGCTCCAGCTGCTTGGCCAGCTTGGGGTTGATCGTGAACCCGTCCGGAACGGCGTGGACGGCGGCGTTCAGCTCGCGCAGCCTGGCTACCTCGACCCTGGTATCGGGCTCGCCGACCTCCTCCTGCGGCAGCGCGTCAGGGCCGCGGTCCAGCTCCTCGAGCTCGCTGAAGTGCTTGCGCACCCGCCCCTGGCGCTGGGCGAGGTCGCGGTTGATCGCCTTCGCCTCGGCCGCGGCGTCGTCCGCGGTCACCACGCCCTCGGCGATCAACGTCTCCAGGTACCGCTCCCGGACGCTGGGGTGCTCGCCGATCGTGTGGTACATGCGCGGCTGGGTGTACGCCGGCTCGTCCCCCTCGTTGTGGCCGTAGCGACGGTAGCCCACCAGGTCGATCACCAGGTCAGCGTCGAACCGCTCGCGGTACAGCATCGCCAGCCGCGCGGCGGCCAGGCAGGCCTCGGCGTCGTCCGCGTTGACGTGGACGATCGGCACGTCGAACCCTTTGGCCAGGTCGGACGAGTAGGTGGTCGAGCGGGCCTCAGTGGGCCCGGTGGTGAAGCCGATCTGGTTGTTCGCGATCACGTGCACCGTGCCGCCGTTGGCGTAGCCGGGGAGGCGCGACAGGTTGAAGGTCTCGGCCACCACGCCCTGCGCGGCGAAGGCCGCGTCGCCGTGGATCAGCAGCGCCAGGGCGCGACGGGTGTGGAACCTGGCCATCGGTGCGCTGCGATCCGTCTGGCGGGCGCGGGTCCAGCCCTCAACCACCGGGTCGACCGCCTCGAGGTGGCTGGGGTTGGGGGCCACCTCGACCGCCACCTCGCCGTGCTCGGTGCGGTAGCTGCCCTGCGCTCCCAGGTGGTACTTCACGTCGTCCATACCGCCCTCGGGCAGCGCCACCCCCTCCTGGTGCCGCCCCGCCTCGAACTCGGCCAGGATCGCCTCGTAGCTCATCCCCACGATGTGGGCGAGCACGTTGAGGCGCCCGCGGTGCGCCATGCCCACGATCGCCTGCTCGACGCCGTACTCGGCCCCCATGCGCAGCACCAGGTCCATCATCGGAACCATCGCGTCGAGCCCCTCGATGCTGAAGCGCTTCTGCCCCAGGTAGGCCTTGTGGAGAAAGCGCTCCAGCCCCTCGACCTGGGTGAGGCGGGTCAGCAGCGCGCGCCGCTCCTCGGGTGCGAGCGGCTGCCGGTGGCGGCCCGACTCGATCACCTCGCGCAGCCAGGCGCGCTCGGCGTGGTTGGCGATGTGCTCGACCTCGTAGGCGATGGTGCCCGAGTAGATCTCGCGCAGCCGCCCGAGCACCTGGGCCAGGTTCTCGCCGGGGACGTGGACGCCCAGCACGGACGCGGGGATCCGCTCCATCGCCTCCGATGTCAGCCCGTGGGTGGCGGGATCCAAAGCCGGGTCACCGGGCGGCGGGCTGCCCAGCGGGTCCAGGCGCGCCCCCAGGTGGCCGTACAGGCGATAGGCGTCCACCAGCGCCGCTGCCGCCGCGATCTGCTGGAGGTCGTCCACCTGCGCCGATGCCGGCTGCGCCGGTGGGGGTGCCGGCGCCTCGACCGCCGTCTGCGGCTCCGCGCCCGCAGAGGCCGATGGCTCGGGAGCGCCGAGCGAGGCGAACAGGTCCTGGTAGAAGCTGTCCTCCCCGGCCAGCAGCCGCTCCACGCGCTGCAGGAAGAGGCCCGACTCCGCGCCCTGGATGATGCGGTGGTCGTAGGTGCTGGTGATGGTCATCCGACGATCGGCGCCGACCTGGCGGATGGCGCCGGTGGCAACGATGGTGCCCTGGCCGGCCATCAGCCGTGGAACCGAGGCGGTGGTGCCCAGCGTGCCGGGGTTGGTGAGGGTGATGGTTGCGCCGGCGAAGTCGTCGGGCGCCAGCCGGTTCCCCCGCGCCCCCTCGACCAGCTCCTCGTATCGGCTGCGGAAGGCGACGAAGTCCATCCCATCGGCGCCCTTGATGACCGGGACCACCAGGAATCGGCTCCCGTCGGGTCGCTCGACGTCGACGGCCAGGCCCAGGTTGACCCCGCCGGGGTCGATCCGCATCGGCGCACCCTCGACCTCGCGGTAGGCGTGGGTCATGGAGGGCTGCTCGCTGGCCGCCTGCACGATCGCCCAGCCGATGAGGTGGGTGAAGCTCACCTTCTGCGGAGCGAGGTGCGCGTTCAGCTCGCGCCGCCGCGCCTCCAGCGCCGCGACGTCGATCTCGCGGAAGCTGGTGGCGGTCGGAACCTGGAGGCTGGCGGTCATGTTCTGCGCCAGGCGGGCGGCTGGCCCGCGGATCGGCGTCGCGCCGGGGGGCGGCTCGGGAGCCGCCTCGGGCGGGGCTGCCTGCGCCGGAGGAGCTGCCTCCGGTGGCGCGGCCGTCTGCGCGGGCGCCGGCTGCTCAGTTTCGGCGGCAGCCGGAGCCGCGTCGGCCGCCTCTCGCGTCTCGCTCGCCCCGTTTCCCTCGGTGGAGGCCGGCTCGCCGAGATCGCCGAGGGTCGCCTCCCCGTCCGCGAACAGGCTGCGCCACTCCGGCTCGACGCTCGAGGGGTCGCGGCGGAACTGCTCGTACATCTCGCGGACGTAGCCGGCGTTGACGCTCTCCAGCGCCTCGCGGATCCGCGACTCGCGGTCGGGGTCGGGCGACATGGTGCCCTACAGCATACGGGCCGGGGGTGAATCCTTCAGTCCAGGTCGAGGCGCATCACCGGGCGATCGGGCGCGCGGCGCCCCACCTCGCGGAAGCCGGCGCGCCGGAACATCGACAGCGTGCCGGTGAAGAGCTCGGAGCTGGCCCGTCGTTGCCCGGCGGTATCGACCGGGTAGCCCTGCACGGCGCGCGCCCCCGCCTCCCGCGCGTGGCCGACGGCCGCGTCCAGCAGGGCCGATCCGACACCGCGGCCCCGCTCGCGCCGCGGCATCCAGAAGCAGACGATCGACCAGACGGTCTCATCATCGGCCTCTCCGGCGTCGATCGGGCGCAGGGTCGGAGAGCGCAGGATGCGCCCGAACCGCGGTCTGGGCGCCACCGACACCCAGCCGACCGGGGTCTCCCCGCGGTACGCGAGCAGCCCTGGGACGCCTCCCGCCAGGGTGATGCCCCGCAGGAGCTCGCGGTTGCCGCGTCCGCCATCGGCACAACCGGCGGAGAACTCGCCGCCGGTCTGCCGCCACCACGTGCACCAGCAGCTCGAGTAGGCGCCGCTCGGTGCGAAGAAGGCCTCCAGCTCCCGCCAGCGGTCCGCCGTGGCCGGGCGCACGTCGAGATTGACCACCGCGCTCCCCGTTCAGGCCGATGCCGATGCGTTCCGCCTGCGCCGGCGGTACGAGCGGGCCTTCTGACGGCTGCCGCAGACCGCCATGGTGCACCAGTGCCCGGACCGGTTGCGGGAGTGGTCGTAGAAGACCCACTGGCAGGTATCGCTCTGGCAGGCCTTCATCCGCGACCAGCTGCCATCGGCCATGGCCGCAAGGGTGCTCGACACGATTCGGGCCAGGAAGGCGGAGACGCCGTTCCCGCGCGGCTCCAGCTGCCAGTGGCCGTGGGGTGAGAGGCGGGGAGCGACGGGCAGCTCGGCGAGGGCTTCGTTCATGGCCGCCACCCGTCGTGGGTCCGGCTCCTCGCCGTTGTTGGCCAGCGCGAGGTGCCGGAGCCCCTCGCGCACCGCCAGCGCGCGAGCGTGCGACTGCGGGTCGATCTCGTGGACCGCATGGGCCAGGCCCCTTTCCTCCAGCCAGGCCTCCAGGCCGGCGGGGGTCCCCAGCTCATCCTGCCCGCCCTCGACGTCGTTGGTGTTCACGAACGCCTGCACCAGCCGCAGCTCGCCGGGGGCGGGAGATCGCGCTCCGGGCTCGACGAGCAGCTCGTTGGTCTCTTCCATGCCGATAAGGATACATCACCGATGAAAGGTATTGACTGGTAACTCATGGCGGTGTAAGATCGTCACCAGCGTAAGCCGATAAGCGGTCACCAGCAAGAGGGAGACAAGCGCGATGCTCGACAATCGCATCCAGTACGCGCTCCTCGCCCGCGAGGACGAGCTGCGCGCTGCTCAGCGCGCGGCGCAGAAGCGGTCGCTCGTCGATCGCCGCGTCTTCCGGCTCGGCGGTCTGCGGCGGGGGAAGCGGTCATGATCGCCCGCAGCTGGACGGGCCGGGTCCCCGCCGCCCGGGCCGACGAGTACCTCGAGTACCTGGGCAGGACCGGCCTGACCGACTACCGCAGCACGCCCGGCAACCGGGGCGTGCTGGTCCTGCGCAGGACGCTGGGGAGCGTCACCGAGTACCACCTGGTGACGCTGTGGGAGTCGATGGACGCCATCCGCGCCTTCGCCGGCGACGACCCGCAGGTCGCCCGATACTACCCGGCGGACGCGGAGTTCCTGCTCGACATGCCCGAGCACGTCGAGCACTGGGAGGTGGCCGGCGAGCCGGTGCTCAGCGGCGTGACCTCCTAGACCGGCTCGGTTCCGTTGGCGCTGGGGCTCTCCGGGGGGCTCTCCGTGTCGCCGGGGCGGATGACGAGCATCGGCTCACCATCCTGATGCTCGGTGTCGATCACCGCGCCCGCCAGGGGAGCCGCGATCTCCGGCGCCACGTAGACGGCGATCCCCTCCTCCTCGGTGACGTGGTCGCCTGCGGCGGGCCCCTCGGCGAAGCCGAGCCCGACCGTCACTCCCTGCTCGTTGCTGGCCTCCGGGTAGAGGCGGACCCCGTACGTGTCCGGCACGTCCGCGGCTCGGCGCACCTCGCGAAGCAGCGAAGCGGCCTCGTGGGTGATCTGCATCGGTCTCCTCCTGTGGGCTCGACTGGTCGGGGTTGAAGCCCGCAAGACCGGTTCCACGCCGGGCGTCGGGGTGCCGGGCGGTGCCGCCGGTGCCAGAATGGCGCGGCAGTGATACCCATGGAGCTGATCCGGCGCGCCCCGAAGGTGCTGCTGCACGATCACCTCGACGGCGGCCTTCGTTCGCGGACGGTGATCGAGCTGGCGGACCGCATCGGCTACCGGGACCTCCCCACCACCGATCCCGACGAGCTGGCATCGTGGTTCACGCGCGGCGCGGATCGCAAGAGCCTCGAGCTGTACCTGGGGGGCTTCCGGCACACCGTCGCGCTGCTCCAGACGCCCGACGCGCTGGAGCGGGTGGCGGCCGAGTGCGCCGAGGACCTCGCCGCCGACGGCGTGGTGTACGCCGAGGTGCGCTACGCGCCGGAGCTGTCGGTCGAGGGCGGCCTGACCCTCGACGAGGTGGTCGAGGCGACGCTGCGCGGCTTCCGGCGGGGAGTCGCCGCCGCGGAGGCAGCCGGGACGCCGATCCTCATCGGCTTCATCTGCACCGCCATGCGCCAGGCGGCGCGGTCGGTAGAGATCGCGGAGCTGGCGGTCCGCCACCGCGACTCCGGGGTGGTCGGGTTCGACATCGCGGGACCCGAGACCGGCTACCCGCCGAGCCGGCACCTCGACGCCTTCCAGCTGATCCACCGCGAGAACTTCCACGTCACCATCCACGCCGGTGAGAGCTTCGGCATCCCGTCCATCTGGGAGGCGCTCCAGTGGTGCGGCGCCGAGCGGCTGGGGCACGGGGTGCGGATCGTGGACGACATCACGGTCGACGGTAACGGCCACGCCCGGCTGGGGCGGCTGGCGGCGTACGTGCGCGACCGGCGCATCCCGCTGGAGATGTGTCCCACCTCCAACGTGCACACCGGCGCGGTCGCCTCGCTGGAGGGGCACCCGATCGCGCTGCTGCGACGGCTCCGCTTCCGGGTGACGCTCAACACCGACAACCGGCTCATGAGCGGCGTCACCGCCAGCAGCGAGCACGCCGCGCTGGCCGAGGCGTTCGGCTACGGCCTGGACGAGATGCAGTGGCTGACCCTGAACGCCATGAAGAGCGCGTTCATCGCCTTCGACCAACGGCTGCGGCTGATCAACGAGGTGATCAAGCCCGGCTACGCGCGCCTCACCCTGGAGACGATGGCCTAGCCGCGGAGCACGCGTTCGAAGGTCTCGGGGTCGATGTTGCGCCCGGTGACCACGATCCCCACCCGCCGGCCGTCCAGCTGCTGCACCCGCCCGGAACGGAGGGCGGCGACTCCCAGCGCAGCGCTGCCCTCGACCATCAGCCGATGGTCACGGTGCAGCCAGCGCATGGCATCCGCGATCTCGTCCTCGTCGACCAGCACCACCTCGTCGACGAGGCGTCGGCAGAGCTTCCAAGTGATGCTGCCCCGCTCGATGTTGCCGGCCACGCCGTCGGCGAGGGTCGGGCCGATGGGCATCGGCCTGGTCGAGCCGGTCTCGAGGTAGGCGTACATGGGCGGCGAAGCCATCGGCTGAACCCCAACCAGCCTGAGCCTGGGCTTCACCGATTTGGCCCACAGGCCGATACCGGCGATGAGCCCGCCGCCGCCGATCGGGACGACCAGGGTGTCGCATTCGGGCCAGTCGCCGAGCAGCTCGAGCCCCACCGTGCCCTGGCCGGCCACCACCTGGGCGTGGTTGTAGGGCGGGACGTAGCGGGCGGCGCGGATCTCGTCGCGGCGCCGTGCCTCGCGCTCGGCGTCATCGGCGTCGCGGCCGCGGACCTCGACGGTGCATCGGTCCGTCTCGAGGGCGCGCAGGCGCTCCAGCTTGGCGGTCGAGACCGAGGCGCCGACCAGGATCGTGACCCGCATGCCGTGCCGCTCGGCCGCGTCCGCCACCGCCATGCCGTGGTTGCCGGTGCTGGCGGTGACCAGCGGCAGGCGCTCGCCCTGCTCGTGGAGCACGGCGACGAGGTTGGAGGCCCCGCGGATCTTGAACGAGCCGATCGCCTGCTCCGACTCGAGCTTCAGCCGTACCTCGGCCGCGCCCGACTCGCGCGCCAGTGGCGGCGAGACGACCAGCGGGGTGCGGTCGGCGACGCCGACCAGGCGGCGTGCGGCAGCGAGGACGTCGGCGGGGACGGGGAGCGGCTCCACGCCGTCGAGTCTACGGCGCGGCGGGGCGGTGGCTCAGGTGCGCGGCTTCCCGCCGTCCTCGCGAGGCTTCTCGCCATTGAGCGCGCGCAGCTTGCGGCTGATCCGCATCAGGGCGCCCAGCCGATCCTCGACCCGGGCGCGCTCCACCGGGGTCGCCCAGTGGCGCAGGGTGAAGTCGATCTCGTGCTTGTGGCGCGTGGCCTCGGCGCACAGCTCCTCGATGCCGCGCTGCCGCTCCGGATCCGGCGCGGCCTTGCCGTTCGCCATCCGGCGGCGCGTCTCGAGGATGTCGAGGTAGTACGAGGTGCTGAGGCGATCGAGGTCGCGTCGCGCGCCGTGCTCCCACGGCTCGGGCGGGCCGCCGAACCCGTATCGGCGCCACTCGCGGGTCTGCACGCTCTGCTGCATTCATCGCTCCGTCTGCGGGCGGTCCCGTGCCCGGTCCGCTGCCGGCACCGTATCGGCGAACGGATCGGCCGCACAGGTGCCCGGTCGGGCTACCGCCGGGTGTACCAATGGCGCCCACTCGTTGGGCCCCCGGCCCGCTCACGGCAGTCTTCCCACCCGCGCCGCCGTATTCCCGGTGCGGATACTCCTGTGTCACCGCGGCTGCAGGACCGTCCTCGCATTCCCGCCGCGCATGGCACGACGGCACAGCCGGCCGCTAACCGCGCTTGTATCTGTCGGGCGAATACCAGAGCCCTACCGGAGCACTCGGGAGCCGTGGAGGCCCGGGGCCGATCCTCTGATAGAATCGATCGGGCGTGCCGCTGGGGCGTGGCCAAGCGGTAAGGCGCCTGACTCTGGATCAGTCGGACCGCAGGGTGGGC
>CAYXZN010000047.1:10834-13138 GCA_964469325.1 uncultured Steroidobacteraceae bacterium | reverse complement strand
GGCGACGGCGCGCGGACCAGGCGGCCGCTCGCGTCAGGCCCGTTCGTGCAGCACGAAGCGTCCTGACAGCGCAGGCACCGGGTCGCCCACAGCTGCTGGAGACGCTCTCCCACGGCTCGCCAGCCTCGGCTTACCGGCCGCTTACCAACTCTCGGGCGCCGCCCGGCTCCTATACCCCGAGCCGCTCCAGCCAGTGGGGGAGCATCTTGTGCCACCAGGGCCAGTCGTGGTCGACGTCGTACCCCCAGTAGTCGAAGGTGGCCGGGATCCCCTTCCCCTCCAGGACCTGCTGCATCCGACGCGTGTCGGCCAGGCACTCCTCCTCCCACCTGCCCTGGCCGATCACGAACACGATCTTCCCCGCCCGATACCGCTCGAGGTACCACGGATCGTCGAGGTTGGGCAGGAACCAGAGCGGGGCGTTGAGATAGACCGACTGGTCGGCAGCGTCGCCCACGAACATGCTCGGCTGGTACAGCCCCGAGATGCCGATCATCCCGTCCACCACGTCGGGGTGGCGGAAGAAGAGGTTGGCGGCGTGGTACGCGCCCATCGAGCAGCCGGCGGTCCACGTCGTGTCGCTACCCGACTCGGCCCGGATCACCGGCAGCAGCTCGTCCAACAGGTAGCGGTCGTACGCCTCGTGGCGAAGGGCCCGGTCCCCCGGCGGCAGCGCCTCGTTGGTCCAGCTCTGCCAGTCGATCCCGTCGGTGGCGACCAGGAGAAGCCGGCCGGCGGAGAGCATCGGCTCCAGGGCGCCGACCATCCCGAACCCCTCCCAGTCGCCGACCCGCCCGTTCAGCGAGGGGAAGGCGAGCAGAGGCTGCCCCCCGTGGCCGTAGATGCGGTACTCGATGTCGTGGCCGAGCGCCTCGCTCGCCAGGAGGCGCTGCTCGACCCTCACCCCACGCTCCCGCCGAGGACCTGTCTGGCCGTCGCGGGTCGGTGGCCGTTTCCCTCGCCCGCCGGGGCGGCCAGCTCCTGGATCTGCTCGCAGGCGGAGATGACCGGCTCCAGCTGAGGATGCCGCAGGACGTAGCCGTAGTCGCCGATGGCCGAGGCGAAGATGCCCGACATCGGCTCATGGTGGACGAGCAGCTCGCCGAAGCGGTCCAGCACCTCGTCGTGGCTCAGCCGGTACGCTCGACCCCACTTCCGCGAGGCGTAGCCGCAGTAGAAGGGCCGCCGGATCTCGGCCTCGAACCGGTCACGGACCACCACGTTCGCCCACTCGCGGTAGAAGTCGAAGTCGTTGGCGTAGTTGAACATGTCGACCGTCATGCCGCCCGGGGGGCGCATGTTGACCTCGAGGGGGACGAGCGATCCATCGGCCAGGCGGAAGAACTCGAAGTGGAAGGGGCGCTCACGGACCCCGAAGGCGCGGACGATCGCCTTGCCCGCCTCCTCGACGTCGGCAGGCACGTCGCGGGTGATGACGTAGTAGATGTCCAGGCCCAGGTTGACCGACTCCATGACGCCGATGGAGTAGAAGAACGACGAGCCGTAGACGACCTCGCCGCCGCGGTCCGCCAGCCCGTCGTAGGTGAGCAGCACCCCGGACAGGAACTCCTCGATGATGTAGTCGACCGGCAGCTTCTCTGCGAGGTACCGCTCCAGGTCGGCGTCATTCTCGAGCTTGTAGGTCTTGGCGGCGCCGACGCCGGCATCGGGCTTGGCCACCACCGGATAGCCGACCTCGCCGATGAAATCGCGCACCTGGCGGGGCGTGCGGCATACGCGTCCCCGGCCGACCCGCAGCCCGGCTCGCTCGAAGAGCCGCTTCATCTGCGACTTGTGGCGGATGCGGCGAATGTCCCGCACCCGGATGCCGGGGATGTTGAAGTCGTCCCGCAGCCGTGCCTCGGTCTCCAGCCAGTACTCGTTCAGCGAGTCGAGGCGGTCGATCTTGCCGTGCGCGTGCGTGAAGTGGCCGAGCGCCCGCAGCAGCTCCTCGTACCGGTGCATATCGTCGACCCGGTAGTACTCGGTCAGCGCGCCCCGCAGCTCCGGCCGCAGCTCGTGGTACGGGGCGTCGCCGATGGCCAGCACGTTGGCGCCCGCCCCGTGCAGCCGCACGCAGAAGTTCCACCAGTTCGGCGGGAAGTGCGGGGAGAGGAAGACGACGTTCACTTGGGCGCTGCTCGCTCGGGTTGTGCGGCATCCTCCGAGCGACCGCCACTCGTGTCAAGCGGCGCCGTGAGCACCGCGCCGCGGGCCGACGGGCGGCTGGATTATTCCTGCGAGTGCTGACCGCGCGCGTGAGGGGCGGTCTGGGCGGGATTTCAGCACTGGCAGTGGTAACAG
>CAYXZN010000047.1:0-10734 GCA_964469325.1 uncultured Steroidobacteraceae bacterium | reverse complement strand
ACCGCGCGCGTGAGGGGCGGTCTGGGCGGGATTTCAGCACTGGCAGTGGTAACAGTCCGCGCGAGCGGCCTTTCCCGCGGGACTTCAGCACTGGCAGTGGTGAAGCTCCCGGCTTCGCGGAGTGGACGGCCGCGACGCGTTCCCGCTAGCGCGCCGCGGCGACCTGCGGAGCCTCTCCTCCCGAGGAGTGGAGACCGCCGAGCTGGGGCGCGGTTGGAACCGCGACTGGCGCGTCGGCGACGTGCGCGTGCTCGATCGACCCCAGGTCCCGCAGTCGACGGTACGCGGCCTCGGTCATCAGGTCGGGGTCGAGCAGGTAGGTGACCATCTCGCCCTTGCCCTTGACCACGACGGTGCCACGCTCCACGAACGGGAACGCGTCGCCGACCAGGCGGTGCGTCTCGGCGCTGACCTGGATCTGGCCCGGCACCCCGGACGACTCCATCCGGCTGGCCACGTTGACCGTGTCGCCCCACAGGTCGTAGGCGAAGCGGTGGCGCCCGATGACGCCGGCGGTGACCGGTCCCGAGGCGATGCCGATTCGCAGCACCAGGTGCCGCGAGCGCATCCGCGATCGGCGCCGCACCTCGCGGTGCATCGCGATCGCCAGCTTGACCGCCGCCTCGGCGTGGTCCTCGCGGGGGAGCGGCGCGCCGGCGACCGCCATGTACGCGTCGCCGATGGTCTTGATCTTCTCCAGCCCGAAGCGCTCGGTGAGCACGTCGAAGGCGCTGAACAGGTCGTTCAGGGTCAGCAGCACGTCGTCGGGCTTGGCCCGCTCGGCGAACGGGGTGAAGTTCACCAGGTCCGCGAACAGGACGCTCACCGACTCGTGGTGCTCGGCGATCAGCCGCTCACCGCGCGCCAGCTCGTCGGCGATCGGGGCCGGCAGCACGTCGTGGAGCAGGTCCTGGAGACGCTGCTGCGTGCTCAGCCGCTGCCCGTCGACGTAGCGGATCATCAGCAGCACGATCAGCGCCGGGCCGAGGACGTTGTACGCCACCAGGATGATGGGCGTCTCGGCCCACGGAGCGGGGATCATGGCCGCTATCTGGGTGTCGAACATCATGGCGCCCACGATCAGCGCCGCGTAGGCGGTCAGCCACTTCAGCCCGTACCACGCGTCGTAGAAGAGGACCGCGCCGACCGGGGCCAGCAGGCCCCAGATCAGGCTGCCACCGCCGGTCACGAAGCCGCCCAGGCCGATGTGCCCTGACAGCACGTAGACGACGCCGACCAGCAGCAGCAGCTCCACGAACCAGTCGAGCTGCTTGTTGCGCCGATACAGCCACAGCGACACGGCCAGGAAGAAGACGAACAGGGCCGAGGCGGTGGCCAGGAAGAGGCGGTCGAGCAGCAGTCCGAGCGCCACCCACAGCAGGGAGAGCGGGATCAGCCCCGCGACGGTGATCGCGAGCGCGTGCTTGCGCACCAGCAGGTCTGCGTCGTCGGTATCGGCGTCGCCGATGCTCGCCAGACGCGAGATCTGCGCTTCGAGCCAGTCCCAGTAGTCAGCTAGAGGCATGCTGGCAGGATGGCGGAGTGCGGCGCCGTACGCGTCGTCAATCCGACCGGGCGGCGCGTACGTCATTCGGCCGGGTTCGGTCAGCGGCCGCCGAGCTCCTCGACCAGCGCCGCCATTTGCTCCATGGCCTCCATCCGCCAGATGTAGTAGCTGATCCCGGTGCGTTCGCGCCGCCGGAGCAGCGACTCCCGCAGCTGCCGCCGCGTGCCGTACAGCACGTAGGGCGACCCGCCCGCGACCAGCGGCGCCAGTGCCTTGCCGGCGGCCGAGACCGAGGCGAGCGGCCGCCGGGCGTCGATGACGCCCGCATCGGCGACCCACACGTTCAGCTCGAGCTGGTCGAAGCGCGATCCCGCCGCGGAGCGGAGCAGGGCCACCTTCTCTTCGGTGGCCGCGTCGGTCGCCTCGCCAAGGATCGGCCAGCCGCGCGCGTTGAACTTCGGGATCAACCCCACGATGTCGGCCTCGCGCGCTGCCAGCCGCAGCATCCGCGGCCCGCCCCCGCCGATGGCGATCCGCGGCGCCGGACCGGGCAGGGGACGCGGCGCGACCCGCGCCCCCTCCAGCCGGTAGTGGGCGCCGTGGTGATCGACCCGTTGGCCGCGCAGCAGCGCCTTCACGATCGGCAGGGCCTCCTCGAGCCGGTCGATGCGCAGCCCGGCCCGGTCGTACGGGCGACCGAGCTGCCGGTAGTCGCTGACCCGCCAGCCGGCCCCCAGACCCAGCTCCAGGCGCCCGTCGGACAGGAAGTGCAGGCTGGCGGCCTCCCTGGCGAGGATCAGCGGGTGTCGGAAGTCGTTGGCGAAGACCCAGGCGCCGATGGTGATGCGGCTGGTAACGCTCGCCGCCGCCGCCAGGCCCGAGATGGGGGAGACCTGCGCGGTGAGGTGGTCGGGCATCACGAACGCGTCGTAGCCCAGCTCCTCGGCGCGTCGGGCCAGCGCCTGCCACTCGTTCCCGGAACGGGTGCGCGACGCGTCCACCCCGAACCGGAACGGCCTCACCAGCGCACGCTACCTGATCAGCGGGCTCGAGGTGCGTGACACGTGCCGTATCCTTCGGAGCGGCCGCAGCCTCGGCTGCCAGCAGGCTGCCGCCCCTCAAGGGAGGGAGGACAGGTGGATACGACCCAGATCATCATCGCAGTGGTCATCATCGTCGTGATCGGCGGTGGCCTCGCGCTCTGGTTCGCTCGCCGACGCAAGCAGGTCTAGGCGCCCTAGCAGGGCCGCGCGCGACACCGTCGTCGGCGCGGCCCATCCTCCACCACCGGAACAGATCTTGCACTCCGGTGCGCGTTAGTACCCCGGTTCGGCTATCCCGGGGAGGGACGCGCTGTCCCGGACCGGCGCAGGGCAGGAGAAGGTGGGATGGACGCCCTTCGCTACGCCAGGCCGCTCGCCCCGTTCGCGGCGGGCATCTTCATGCTCTCCGCGGCCGAAAACCTCACCAGCTGAGGCTATCGGCCAACGAAAGCCCCTGGAGGGCCGATTTCGGGGCGATCTGCCCATCTCGATGCCCGCCAGCTGCACGGGGTGAGGGAGACGGCCAAGATGAGCTCGTTGCGTCGCCGTTAGCCTCGCTGGCTGACGACTACGGCCGTCGACGCGTCGCGCCGCCCGCCGAACTCCAGCCGCTGAGCTGTCGCGGGGCCCCCACGCGGGAAACCGCTACATGTGGGTGACCCGTCCCAGCAGATCCACAACATGTGGTAGTGTGCTGCCGAGGAGGAGCTGGCGTCCGATCTGCATAGGGAAATGCAGGACATGGCAATCTCCAGGCACACGACCCAGGCGGCTCCGGACTGGACCTACCGCGACGCCAAGCGCCGGCTCCGGTCAGTAGGCCGCCGGCACCTGCCGAGCCATGCCGCCCAGCCGCGGATGGACCGGGAGGGGAATCGGCTGGTGGACTGCACCTGCGGCTGGACCGGGAACGCCATCGGCTGGGCCAGCCACCTCGACCACGTGGTTCGCAGCGCCATCAGAGATTAGGCGATCGCGTGGTGTGGCCGCCGAGACGCCGAGCGGCCGCGCCGGACAGGACGGCGCAGCCGACGGTGCCCTTTCGACCCTAGCCGAGACTCTAGCGCGTTGCCGATGCCGGGCTGCCGGCCAGTTCCACGTGCTGCTCGCCGAGCGCCCGACGCGCCTCCTCCGGCTTGTCGACGCCGATGGCGACGGTCGCCATGCTGCCTTCCATTCCCCAGGCAGCGAACAGCTCGATGTTCACGCCCGCGTCGGCGAGCTTGCGGGCGACCGCGGCCGCGGTCCCCGGCTTGTCCTCGAGCCGTGCCCCGACCAGGCTTACCTCACGGAACCCGATCCCCGCATCGTTCAGCGCTGAGCGGAGGCCGGCCTCGTCCTGGGCGATGAAGGCGGCGCCTCCCCGGTCGCCGATGCCCAGGCCGAAGGGGTAGACGTTGATTCCGCGCTTCGCCACCGCTTCCGCTTGTCGGGCGAACTCGCCGGGGCGGTTCATCAGCTCAACCACGAATGCCTGCATGTGCACCTCCCGCGGCGTCGACGGCTCCTGCCCCTGCCGCCGGCGCGTTCCTCGACGGGCCGGACCGCCGGTCGCCACGCTTCGGCGAGCTCCTGACGGCGGCCCTGACACTCCGCCGGAAACACCAATTGTCCTGCCGCCCCGGCCCGATGTCGACCCACTTATCCACCATCTGGTCGGTACGCGTCGTGCGGTGACGCTCGGACGATGCGGATCCTGGTCTCGAACGACGACGGCATCTACAGCCCCGGACTGGCCTGCCTGGCGCGTGCGGCCAGCGAGTTCGGGGAGGTGCGGGTCGTGGCGCCCGACGTGGAGCAGTCGTCCTCCGGCCACTCGATCACCGCTTCCAAGCCACTCTCGTACCGCCGCACGCCTGTCCTGAAGGGGATCGAGGCCTACCGCGTCAACGGGACGCCCGCCGACTGCGTCGCACTGGGCACCTACCACTGGGAGGTGGACGTGGTGCTGTCGGGGATCAACATCGGCGCCAACCTCGGCAACGGGATCTGGCACTCGGGGACGCTGGCGGCCGCCAAGCAGGCAACCCTGCTGGGTCTGCGAGGGATCGCGTTCAGCACCCCGGTGGTGGAGGAGGAGCCGGACTTCGAGGCGTTGGCGCCGCACCTCGAGCCGGTGCTCCGTCTGCTGCTGTGCGAGACGCGTGTGGCGCTGCTGAACGTGAACCTGCCGCCCGAGCCGCTCGGCATGACCTGGACCCGCCAGTCGGTTCGCCAGTACGACGGCAAGGTGATTCCCCAGAAGGACCCGATGGGTCGCCAGCACTTCTGGTTCACCGTCGTCCCGGTCCAGGGCACCGAGCCCGGCACGGACCGATGGGCGGTGGAGCACGGGTACACCTCGATCACCCCGCTGCGCCTGGACCTGACCGATCACGCCGAGCTGGAACGGCTTCGCTCCAGCCAGCCCCTCGATCAGCCCGAGCCGGAGCCGATGCGCCAGCCCGGCTGAGGCGAGCGCAGCCCGCCCGCTCGCTGAAACCTCACTGGCTGACTGCTAACGGCCAAGCAACGACCACATCTTGGCCATCTCCCTCACGACGTGAGGGTGGTGGCCATCGAAATGGGCACCTTGGGCCCGGAACGCCCCGCCGTCAGACGTTCATTGCCCGTTAGCCTCACCGGTTGAGGGTGGTGGCCAAGGAGAGGGATGCTGGCCACGGAAGGAGCCTCTACCCCTCCCCGGCGCGGCGGTAGACGGCCGTCTCCCACAGCCAGCCGCGGTGCAGGTATCGGCGCTCGAAGCCCGCATCCCGCACCAGCGCGTGCATGGCCTGGGTGGAGTGGACGTGGCCGCGGAAGCCGCGCCCCGCCAGGCGCAGGACGAGGTTGCCAATCCCCACCGCCAGCCGGTTCCACCACCGGTCGACCGGCACCACGACGCCGTAGAGTCGATGCGCCCGTTCGACCGACCGGCCGACCAGGGCAGGCATGTTGCCGTAGCAGCAGATCGCCCGGTCGAGAGTCACGATGTCCGCCGGCGCGACCGACCCCGCGGCGGCCACGAAGTCCGCGTGCAGGTACTCGACGCGGTCCCCAAGGCCCCGCCGCTCGGCCTCCGACCGCGCCGCCGCCAGGTAGGGGCTCGACGCGTCGACGTTCATTGCCCGGCTGACCCCGGCCCCCAGCAGCTCGTGCTGGATGACGCCGATGCCGCCGCCGATGTCCAGCAGGCTGGCCTCCTCAACCCCCTCGGCCAGCAGCGCGTCGATCAGCCGCCTGGTGCTGCCCTGTGGGCCGCGCTGCCGGTAGCCGCGCAGCTCCTTGGCGGCGCTGCGCTCGTCGAACATCTGGTCGTAGTCGGGCAAGCACGCACAGCCGGCCATGGCCCATTGTGCGCGCCGCCTGCGGGCCGTCGCCAATGGGGCCGCAGGGCGCGGTCAGCGGCAAGGTCCCGTGTCGACCCCGGCGGTGGCGCCCCGTCCCGCGGCCAGGCGATCCGCGACGAAGGGGGCGGCCAGCGCATAGCCGTACCCGGACTGCGAACGCGAGGCGCCGAACACGACGCCGCCGGCCACGCCCTCCTCGGTGACCAGCGGGCCGCCGCTGTTGCCCTGCTGGATCTCCGTTCGCAGCTCGACCACTTCGCGCACCGCTCGCTGCTCGCCATAGATGTCGGGTCCCTGCGCCTCGAAGCTGGCGGTGACCCCGGCCGCCTCGACCCGCAGCGGCCCGCCCAGCGGGAAGCCGACCACCACTCCGGTGGTGCCCCGCTGCGGGGTGGCGCCGCTCAGCTCCAGCGCCGGCGCGTCCGCCTCCGCGACGTGCAGCAGGGCGAGGTCGGCGTCGGAGTCGAAGAGGACCACGGTGGCGGTCATGGTCGCCTCGCCGAGCGTCACGGTCGTGTCGGTCGCGCCCGCCACGACGTGTGCGTTGGTGACCGCCTCGGTCGGGCCGATGAAGAAGCCGCTGCCGGCCTGGGTGTACGGGCAGCCGTTGGCGATGACCTGCACGGTAGTCGGCACGGCGGACTCGGCGAGGGCGCGTGACCGCGCGTCATCGGGCAGGTCGACCGGCGCCGCCGGGGGCGGCTCGAGGCCGGCGAACAGCCTGGGCAGCTCGCTGGTCTGGAACACCGCCAGCAGCCGGCCGGCGACCAGGCCGGGCGGGGGGACCACCGCGTACAGCTGGCGGAGCACGGCCGAGTTGTGGGCCGGCTGGGCGAGCTGCGGCGCCCCGGCGGCGAGGATGCCGCCCACCAGCCAGATGAAGAAGACACCGTGCGCCAGCCCGACGGCGATCCCGCCCACCACGTCGATCGGTCGCCGGACCCCATGCGGGAGCCCACGCGCCAGTCCTGCGCCGATGCCGACGCCGATCCCCTCGCCGGCCACCACCAGCGCAGCGAGGGCCGCCAGCCCGATGACTGCCCGCCACGGCTGTTCCACCGGCGCCAGGACGCCCGTCAGCGGCTCGGCCAGCAGCAGCCCCGCCAGCAGCCCGGCCAGCGCGCCGGCGAGGCCGAACGCCGGGGCGAAGAAGCCGCGGCCGCTGCCGACCAGCGCGGCCAGCACCAGCACCACGATGGCCACGCCGTCGAGCCAGTTCACGACAGCGCTGTGAGCAAGCGATCGGCCATCCGGCGGCAAGCGGGCATTGGCGCCATTCTGCCTCGTCATCGGCGTCATGAACCGGTTCTCCGGGTGAGCCGAGGCGACCGAGCAAGCGGCTGCTTGAAGGGAGCCCGGGATCGGCCTACCCTTGTCGATCCCGATGCTCCGAGCCCGAGCCTTGGCCCTCTCCGTGCGCCCACGCGGGCGCCAGCACCTCCTGCTCGCGCCGTTCCTGGCGCTGGCGCTGCTCGCCACGGGCGCCGGCGTGGCCGAGGGTCGAGCACCGGTGGGCAACCCCGCCGACCGCGTGCCGCCACCGGTCCCCATCGGCTACGACGTCTCGTACCCGCAGTGCGGTGGGCGGCTGCCGACGAACGTGGCCTTCGCGGTCATCGGCGTCAACGGCGGCAGGGTGTACAGCGCCAACCCGTGCCTGGGCGACGGCGACCTGCGCAGCCAGCTGGCCTGGGCCGGCCCGGACGCCCAGCTGTACGCCAACACCGGCAACCCCGGGCCCGAGCTGAGCTCCTTCTGGCCCATCGGCCAGACCAGCCCGCGCGTCTGCTCGGCCGATGACCCCGACACCCCCGACTGCGCCTACGACTACGGCTGGAACGCCGCCGCCGACTCGTACGCCACCGCCGTCGCGGCCTACGTCTCCCTGGGCTGGGCCGATGACGAGGCCGAGCGGACACCGGCGGCGAACCGGTGGTGGCTGGACGTCGAGACCGCCAACTCCTGGCGCGACGACCCGGAGCTGAACGTGGCCGTCCTCGAGGGCGCGGTCGACTACCTCGAGTCGATGGGGGTGGCAGGCGTGGGCTTCTACTCGGCGCCGAAGATGTGGAGCGGCATCACCGGCGACACAGACGTCTTCGCCGACCATCCCAGCTGGGTGGCCGGGGCGGTCGACCTGGAAGGGGCGGTGCGCCGCTGCGAGGGCGACGGCTTCACCGGCGGCGGCGTCGAGATGACCCAGTACTTCCACGACGGCTTCGACGCCAACCACGTCTGCTGAGCTCGGCGTCTCCGCCGGGGCGTCTCCACACCTGCGAGGCTGGAGCGCCTGTCCTACCCTGTAAGAGCGGCACGGGGAGATGAATGGCTGCGAGACGGCCGCCCGAGACGGGCAACGAGGAGTTCTGGCGCGACTTCCTGACGCGGGGCCACTCGCTGGAGCGGATCGGCCGCAAGATCTTCATCCGGATCCCGACCGATCCGCGCTGCAAGCTCTGCGCGGCCCCGTTCAGCGGCGTCGGCGCACCGCTCATGCGGCTGCTCGGAAAGCGTCAATCGGACGCGAGCCCGAGCATGTGCAACTCGTGCTTCAACTTCATGGCCAAGCATCGCGGCGGGGCCGAGGTCGAGGGGAGCTTCCTGTTCGCCGACATCCGAGGCTCCACGGCCCTCGCCGAGTCGATGTCGCCGGGGGAGTTCCATCGACTGCTGGACCGCTTCTACGCGGCGGTCACCCAGGTCGTCTATCAGCACGACGGCGCGGTCGACAAGTTCGTCGGCGACGAGCTGGTGGCGAACTTCTTCCCGCTGCTCAGTGGTGAGCGCCACACGACCCGGGCCGTCGACGCTGCCCGGGCAATCCTGCGGGCCACCGGCCACGACCAGCCCGACGGTCCCTGGGTGCCGGTCGGCGTCGGCGTCCATGCCGGTCCAGCCTGGTTCGGCGCGGTCGGGGAGGGGACGCACATCGAGCTGACCGCCCTGGGCGACACCGTGAACACGGCAGCACGGCTCGGCGGCGCTGCGGCAGCCGGGGAGGTGCTGGTCAGTGCCAATGCCGCGGCCGCCGCAGGGCTCGACGGCGGGCCGGATGCAGGCCTCGAGCGCCGATCCCTCGAGCTGAAGGGCAAGGCGCAGACGGTCGAGGCGGTGAGCCTGCGCGTCGGCCCGACGGCTGAAGTCGTCAGCAGCTGAGGCTAACGGTCACCCAACGGCGGACCAGGACCCGATTTCCGCCTGGGAGCCCCTCCTGCGTGGCCGCTGGCCTCACCCGGCGAGGGAAATGGCCACGCGGAGCGGACATCTTGTCCGTTAGGCATCAGGAGATGAGGTTTCGGCACCCGGCGCGTCGGTCGGCCGCCGCACGCGCTGCCCCGCCCCTGAACCGGCCTGCAGCTCGGCCAGGATCCAGGCCTCCACCGGCTCCCGCTTGCCCTTGACTCGCACGGCGCCCAGCGACCGCGCCTCCACATCGACACCGCCGCCCGACAACGCCTCCCGCGTGGTGGCGCTGATCACCACCTGCCCCGCCTCCCCGGCCGACATCAGACGAGCGCCCAGGTTCGACGTGTCGCCAATGGCCCCGAACGTCCGGCGTCCCTCGGCCCCCACGTTGCCGACCACCGCCCGGCCGCTGTTGACGCCGATGCGGAATCGCGGCCAGTCCGCGTTCGCCTCGGCCAGCACGTCCGTTTCGCGCACGATCCGCAGCGAACAGGCGGCCGCCCGGGCGGCGTGGTCGGGCTGATCGGCGACGGCGTTGAAGATGGCCATGATGCCGTCCCCGGCGAAGTGCTCGATCACCCCGCCCGCCTCGTCGATGATCGGCACCACCACCGCCCAGTAGCTGTTCAGCATGCGGATCACGGCCGCCGGCTCGCGCGTCTCACTGAAGGTGGTGAAGCCGGCCAGGTCGGCGAACAGGACGGTCACCTCGCGCTCCTCGCCGCCCAGTCGTGCGATCTCCGGGTCGGATCGGAGCCGCTCGGCCAGCTGGGCGGGCAGGTAGGGGCGGAACAGCTCGCCCACGCGGCGCATCTCGCTGGCGGCCTCGACGAGGAGCGCGATCTCATCGGCGCTCGCTCCGTCGCGGCGGAGGTCGGCGAGGAGCCGGTCCATCGGCGCATCCTGCGCCTGGAGCGCCGCCAGGTCGGCGATGGCGCGGGCGTGCCATCGGTCGATGCGGGCCAGCGTCGCCTCCAGGTAGATGCCGCCGAACGCGGCGGTGATGGAGCCGGTGCGCCGGTACTCGGCCCGCGCTCCGAGCGCGATCGCCGCGAACGCGAGGGCCATCAGCACGTGCCACTCCCACCAGCTCAGGTGCCAGTTCCGGCTGAAGGCGACCGCCACCATGGCCTCCGCCAGCAGCACCAGCGCCGCCGCCACCGCCAGCGCGAGGACGCTTCCCCGGCGCCGATGCAGCTGCCAGTACCGCCACGCCGCCAACGCGTACAGGCCGACCGCCACGATCGCGGCCACGGCCAACCGCCCGGCCGCTTCCGCAGGCGGGAGCGGGCCGTCCAGCGGCGGGAGCCGGGCCAGCGACACCGCCGCCCAGGCGATCATCAGCCCCACCATCCCGCGCCGCAGGGCGGTCCGGTGACGCAAGAGGGCCGCGCTGCGCGGGCCGGCGAGTGGGCTGATGGACACCGCCGCGAAGACGGCGGCCAGCGCGAGGCCGACCGGGGTGGCGACCACGAACCCTGCGTTCGGCTCCGGCAGCAGCACGCCCGGGGTGGCCAGCGCGTGCAGGCCCAGGAACCCGGCGCTGGAGAGGAACGCCAAAGAGATCAGGAGCAGCCGCGCATCCCCGCGGCGCATGGCCGCCTCGTTGGTGACGTAGGCGAGCACCACGCTGACCGCGGCGGTCCCGAGCACCAGCCAGAAGTGGCTC
>CAYXZN010000046.1:0-13182 GCA_964469325.1 uncultured Steroidobacteraceae bacterium | reverse complement strand
CGAGCTCTTCGTCGACCTCTTCGAGACGAGCCTAGAGCCCGGGGAGGTGATCACCTCGATCGTCCTGCCGCCGCGGCCGGCGGACGCCGACGCGGTCTACGTGAAGTATCTCCCCGGCTCGAAGGACGACTACGCCACCATCGCGGTCGCGGTGAGCGGACGGCGTGCTGACGGCGCCTGGCGGGAGATGCGGGTGGTGTGTGGGGCTGCCGGCCCCACCCCCATGCGGATCCGCGCCGCCGAGGCGGCGCTGGACGGAACCCAGCTGGACGAGGCGGAGGTCGAGCGGGCCGCCCGGATCGTGGCGGACGCGGTCGACCCGATCGACGACCTGCGTGGGTCGGCGGACTACAAGCGCGAGATGGCCGAGGTCTGGGCGCGGCGCGCGCTCCGAGGGCTCGCCAGTCGCGCCGCGCACCACGCCAAAGGAGGCTCGTGAGCCACCACGAGATCGAGCTCGGTCCGCCGCCGCCGGCCCTGTCCGAGCCCGAGTACCGCGTCGAGGGGCGCGACAAAGTCACCGGCTCGGCTGCCTACGCCGCCGACGTGTCCCGTCCCGGGATGCTGTGGGCCGCGTTCCGCCGCAGTGAGCTCCCGCACGCCCGAGTCGTGCGCGTCGACACGTCCGCGGCCCGCGCGCTCCCGGGCGTGCACGCGGTGCTCACCGGGGCGGAGCTGGGGACGGTCCGCTTCGGCCGCCGGCTGCTCGACCAGCCGGTGCTGGCGGCGGACCGGGTGCGGTTCGTCGGCGAGCGGGTCGCCGCGGTCGCGGCGGATTCGCGAGAGCTCGCCGAGGAGGCGGCGCGGCTGATCGACGTCGAGTACGAGGAGCTGCCGGCGGTCCTCTCGCCGGACGAGGCGCTGGCGGCGGATGCCTCGGTCCTCCATCCCGAGGCGGATCGCTACGTGTACCTCGGCGGCGAGCGTCCGCCGGTGCCGCACCCCAACGTCCAGGGACGGAAGGTGGTGGCGCTGCGCCCCGAGGAGCTGGCGGAGCGCTTCCGTTCGGCACCCCACGTCTTCGAGCACACCTTCACCACGCCGCGTCAGCACCACGGCTACATCGAGCCCCACGCCTGCCTGGTCTGGGTCGACGGCGACGGGACGGTCCACGTCGTCACCACCAACAAGGCGCCCTTCTCGCTCCGCAGCCAGATGGCGGCGGCGATCGACATGCCGGCGGAGCGGATCGACGTCGACGCGGGCGTCATCGGCGGCGACTTCGGCGGCAAGGGCTACTCCCCGGACGAGTACGCCTGCTACTACCTGGCACGGGCGACGGACCGGCCGGTGAAGGCCGTGATGTCGTATGTCGACGAGCTGGCGGCGGCGAACCCGCGCCACGCGGCGACCATCCGCCTCAGGACGGCCGTCGACGACGAGGGGTGCTTCCTCGCCCACGAGGGGCGGGTCGTCTTCGACGGGGGCGCCTACGCCGCCGCCAAGCCGCTCCCGCCGCTCATCCTGGCCGGCGGGGTCCAGACCATGGCCGCCTACCGCATTCCGGCCTCGTCGATCGAGGTGCTGACGGTCTACACGAACACCGCACCCGGCGGCCACATGCGCGCTCCCGGCGAGGTCCAGGCCCTCTTCGCCGGCGAGTCGCACGTCGACATCATCGCCCGCGAGCTCCGTATCGACCCGATCGAGCTTCGGCTGCGGAACGTCGGTCGCGACGGCGAGGTCGGCGCCACCGGCTCCCGCCCGCGCGAGGCGCGCGGGCGGGAGCTCCTCGAGGCGCTCCGCGACAGCAGCCGGTGGGGGAGCCCGCTGCCGGAGGGACGGGGGCGGGGGATCGCCATCGGCCTTCGTCACGTCGGCGGCGGGAAGATCGGCCTGCGCGTGCGCTTCGACCGGCAGGGACGGGTCGAGGTGCTGACCGGCATCCCCGACCAGGGCGGGGGAGCGCACACCGTCATCCAGCGCGTCCTCGCCGGCGTCGCCTCGGTCGCGCCGGAGCGGGTCGTCGTGCGCCGGGCCTCGACCGCCGAGGCCCCCTTTGACCCTGGCGTGGGCGGGAGCCGAACGACCCACCTCGCCAGCCAGGCCGCGGCCAGGGCCGGCCGTGCGCTGAAGCACGCGCTCGAGTCGGCCGCGTCGAGCACGCTCGGCGAGTCGACCGAGCAGATCGAGCTCGTCGACGACTGGCTGGTGGGGGGTGACGGCAGCAACCGGGTCTCGCTCGACGAGGCGGCCTCGGTGCTCGTCGGCGACGCGGGGGAGATCGCAGTGGAGGGGCTCTACGAGGCGGCGGCCCACGGGGACGACGAGCCGGGCGACTACGACTTCGGCGGGTACGTGGCGGAGGTTGAGGTCGACCCGCAGACGGGGGAGGTGCGGGTGCTGGCGGTGACGCTGGCCGCCGACGTCGGCACGATCGTCAACCCGATCGCGCACCAGGGCCAGCTGGCGGGCGGCTTCGTCTTCGGGCTCGGCGGGGCGCTGTTCGAGGAGCTCGCGACGGAGGGCGGACGCGTCGAGACGCTGAACCTGGGCGACTACAAGCTGCCGACCGCGATGGACGTGCCCCCGCTGCGCACCGTCCTGCTGCCGACCCGGATCGGCCCCGGCGCCTTCGGCGCCAAGATGGCCGGGGAGCTCTCCAACGCGGCCGTGGCCCCTGCGATCGCGAACGCCATCGACGACGCCGTCGGGGTCCGCCTGTTCAGCCTCCCGCTCACCGCCGAGCGGATCCACGCCGACCTTCGGGGGCGCGAGGCGCCCCGCTAGCCGGTCAGGGCCGCGACGGCGGCGAGCACCTCCTGGTAGGTGCCGCAGCGGCAAAGGTTGCCGCTCAGGTAGTCCCGCACCTCGTCGGGGGTCGGGCGTGGGTGCTCCCTCAGCAGCCCGGTGACGGCCATGATCATCCCCGGCGTGCAGAAGCCGCACTGGAACGCCTGCTGCTCCAGGAAGGCCTCCTGCACCCGGTCGAGCGTCCCGTCTGCCGCCAGCCCCTCGATCGTCGTCACCGTGCGCTCCTCGACGTTCGTGGCCAGGGTCAGGCACGAGCTGACCGGTGCGCCATCGACCAGCACCGTGCACGAGCCGCAGACGCCGACCCCGCAGCCCTCGACCGCCCCGCGCAGCCCGAGCCGCTCCCGGAGCAGGTCGAGCAGGGTCTGGTTCGGCTCCACGGTCAGCTCCAGTGCGCCGCCGTTGATCGTGGTCCGGATGGCTCGTTCGGTCATCGCGACGCCTCCTCGCGCTCGATCGCGGCGAGTACCCGGTCCGGCCGCATCGGCAGGTCCCGGACGCGTGCGCCGCCCAGCGCGTTCGCCACCGCGTTGCCGATGGCGGGCGCCACCGCCCCGATCGCCGCCTCGCCGATTCCCTTGGCCCCGAACGGCCCGTCGGGGTGCGGGGTCTCGACGAGGAGCGAGGTGAAGCGTGACGGGCCGTCCTCCATCGAGGGCAGCATGTACTCCACGAAGCTGGCGTTGATCGGCTGGCCATCGGCGAAGACCATCTCCTCGAAGAGCGCCGATCCAAGCGCGGTCAGCATCGAGCCCTCGTTCTGGAGGTGGCACTGCAGGGGGTTGATCGCCTTGCCGGCGTCGACGGCGGTGACGATGTCCAGGACACGGACCTTGCCGGTCTCCGTGTCGACCTCCACCTCGGCCGCCGCGGCCGAGAGGAACCAGAAGGCGGATGCCCGCCCCTTGCCCGTCTCCGGATCGAGCCCGCCCGGGGTCTGGAAGTCGTGGGAACCGAAGAGGCTCCCCACCGGGGTGCCGAAGATGGCCCGGAAGACGGCCGGAATCGTCATCGATCGCTCCGGCGTGCCCTTCACCTGCACCACGCCGTCGACGATCTCGAGGTCGGTCGGCGAGATCTCCAGCTCAGAGGCCGCTGCCGCCAGCAGCTGCTCGCGAATCTGCTCGCCGGCCCGCTGCGCGGCGTGGCCCATGCTGAAGGTGGTCCGGCTGGAGCTCGTCGACTGGTCGTACGGCGTCACGTCGGTGTCGGGGAGGGTCACGCTCACCCGCTCCACCGGCAGCCCGATCGCGGCAGCCACGATCTGGGCGAGGCTCGTGGTAGCCCCCTGGCCGATCTCGACGCTGCTCGTCAGCAGCTGCGCCGATCCGTCCGCGTTCAGTCGCACGCTGGCCGCCGAGTTCGACGGCGTCATGGTGCTCTTGATCATGCAGGCGACGCCCTTGCCGCGCATCGCTCCCGATCGCGTGGCGGGTGCCGGCCCGACGGTCGCGGAGCCATCCCAGCCGATGGCGGCGGCGGCCTGGCGCAGGCAGTCAGCGATGCCGACGCTGGTCAGCGTGTCGCCGGTCACGAACCGATCTCCCTCGGCGACGAGGTTGCGCAGCCGGATCTCGACCGGGTCGACCCCGAGCCGACGCGCGATGTCGTCCATCTGGCTCTCGTACGCCCAGCAGACCTGGGGGACGCCGAATCCGCGGAAGGCGCCGGCCGGCGGCTTGTTCGTGTAGACGCAGTACGAGGTGAGGTCGAGGTTCGGGATCCGGTACGGCCCGCCCGAAACGTAGCCCCCGTTCTTGGCGGTGCGCGGCCCGATGTCCGCGTAAGCCCCGGTGTCGTAGACGGTAGCCACCTGGCGCGCGACGATGGTCCCGTCGCGCCTGACGCCGGTCCTGATGCGCACCACCGCCGCGTGGCGGACGGCGGTGAGAAACACCTCCTCGCGGGTCAGCACCCACTGCACCGGCCGCCGGGCCTTCCGCGCCATGGCGGCGACCAGCGGCTCGAGCTTGGGATACGTCTTCGCCCCGTAGCCGGCGCCGAGGAGCGGCGCCACCACGCGGACCATGCTCTCGGGAAGGCCGAACAGCTCGGCGAGCTGGGCCCGGATGACCGACGGGTTCTGGGTCGAGCTGTGGACGACGAGCTTGCCGTGGGGCTCCCACCAGCCCAAGCAGGCGTGCGGCTCGATGTGCCCGTGCTGGATCATCGGCGTCGTGTAGGTGTCCTCGAAGATCTCGTCGGCCTCGGCGAACCCGGCGTCGGGATCCCCGTCGCGCACGTGGTACACGCTGCAGACGTTGCTGCTCAGCTGGAAGTGGACCGACCGCATGTCCAGGAACTGGACGTCGGGGGTCCGGCGAGCCTCGTGGATGACCGGGGCGTCCGGCTCCATGGCGGCCACCGGGTCGACCACCGACGGCAGCTCCTCGTAGTCGACCTCGATCAGGTCCAGCGCCTCCTCGGCTTGGTCCAGCCGCTCGGCGGCCACCGCCGCTACTGGATCGCCGGCGTACCGCACCGTGTCGAGAGCCAGGATCGGCTGGTCGCGCAGCACCGGTCCGTAGAACGGGTCGATGCCGGCCAGGTCATCCCGAGTCAGGATGGCGACCCCGGGCAGGGCGCTCGCCCGTGACGCGTCCAGGCGCAGCAGGCGGGCGTGAGGATAGGGGCTCCGCAGGACCCGCAACCGGAGCATCCCCGGCGCCTCCAGGTCGGCCGTGTACTGTGCCGCGCCGGTGACCTTTGCCGGGCCGTCGACGCGCCGGACGCTGGCGCCGATTGGGTTCATGTCGTCGCCAGCCCCAGGCAGTCCTGCAAGGCTCGACGGGTGAGGACGCCGACGAGCCGGCGCTTGTACGCGGCCGATCCGTGGAGGTCCTCGATGGGCTCGACCGCCTGCACGGCACCGGCGCTCACCTCCTCGACCAGGCGCTCGTCGGCGGATGTGCCCCGAGCCCGCTCCTCCGCGGCGTGGAGGCGAGCCGGCCGCGGACCGACCGCGCCGACCACAACCCGCAGCTCGCGACAGCTCCCGGCGTCGACGGCCGCCAGGACGGCGATCCCGGCGCTCGGTCGCTCCTCCGACGACCCCATCGTGAACTTCAGGTAGCGACCGACCGCCCCAGGCGGCGGTGGGGGGACACGGATGGCGGTGAGCAGCTCGCCCGGCTCGAGTGCGGTCTCGTACGTGCCGAGCAGGAACTCCTCCAGCGGCAGCCGGCGGACCCGGTCCGGGCCGGTCAGCTCGACGCTCGCGTCGAGGGCGACCAGCGCCGCCGGCGGGTCGGACTGGTAGTCGGCATGGGCGAGGTTGCCGCCGATGGTGGCCAGGTTGCGGATCCGGATGTTGGCCACGACGTGGCAGGCCGAAGCGAGAACCGGATAGTGGACGCGCACGTCCGGGTGGCGCTCGACGTCGTGGATGCTCGCCAGCGCGCCGATGCGCAGCCCGTCGTCGGTCAGCTGCACCTCCCGCAGCCCCGGCAGCTTGAGCAGGTTGACCAGGGTGGTCGGGATGAAGAGGCCGAGCTTCATCATCACCAGCAGGGCCGTGCCACCCGATATCGGCCGTGCCTCCTCGTCGCCGGCGAGCAGCTCGATCGCCTCGGCAACCGACGTCGGCTCGAGCAACCGGAATCGCCGCATCGGCTCACATGCTACGGCATACAACGCCATACAGGAGCCGCCGTGGCCCGGAGGTGCCGGGCCCGCGCCCTCACGCCGCCTGGGTGGACACGCCGGTCCGGCCGAGCAGCTGCCCGAGCCGCTCGAGGCTCCCGACGCTCCGGAAGCCGAGGAAGTGGTCGATGAACGGGTAGGCGGCCGCCATGCCGGCGGTCCGTGGCTCGTAGCCGGTCGTCGACGCCAGCGGGTTCAGCCAGACCACGCGATGGCATCGGCGTCGCAGCTGCCGCATTTCGTGCGCCACAACGGTCGGATCGCCGCGGTCCCACCCGTCGCTGACGATGATCACGATCGCGCTGCTGCGGAGCACGCGCGGCCCCCAGCGTCGGTTGAAGTCGTGGAGCGCCCGTCCGATCTGGGTGCCGCCAGACCAGTCGCGAACGGCCGCGGCCACCGTCCGTAGCGCCTCCTCGGGCTCACGATGCCGGAGGTGGGGAGTCACCCGCGTCAGCCGTGTGCCGAACACGAACGTCTCGGTGCGGACGTTGACCCGCGTCAGGGCGTGGATGAAGCGGAGCGCGAGGCGGGAGTGCTGCTCCATCGAGCCGCTGATGTCGCAGATCGCGACGATCGGACGTGGACGCGAGCGCCTTCGCCGCCAGAGCCAGTCGAGCTGGTCACCGCCGGTGCCGAGGCTGCGCCGCATCATCGGTCGCGGCGCCAGCAGGCGCCCGCGATGATGCAGGCGGTAGCGCCGCGTGCGTCGCCTCGCCAGCCGCGGGCGGAGGTGCGCGATGAGACGCGCCGCGTCGTGCAGCTCCTCGGGGGTCATCTCCTCGAACGACTTGCCGCGCAGGCGCTCCTGGGGGCTGTAGGCGAGGGCGGATGCCGGGGAGCCGTCAGCGGCCTCGGCGCGCTCGCCGGCCGGCTCGCGCACCGCCTCGCCGCTCGTCTCGTCGCGTCCCGCCGGTGAGCCGTCGGCCGACGAGCCAGCGTCGCCGGCGTCGCGCGACGGCGGTCTGGCCTCGCCGGAACCGTGCGACTCCTCCGGCTGGTCGCGAGCCGGCCGATGCAGGAGCCAGAAGCGGCGGAAGACGGCGTCGTAGACCGGCCGGTCCTCCGGCCGCCGTACGAAGAGGCTGGCGCCCGCCGCATGCACGTCCCCGGGCCGTGCCAGGTCGACGAGGGTCAGCGCTCGCGCAAAGCCGATGACGGCCGCCAGGTCGGCGCGCAGGCCCGCGGCGCGCAGCTCCGCGGCGAAACGGACCGCGACCGCCGTGGTGCGGCCGGCGGGCCCTCGCAGCTCAGGACCGAACGGTCTCGTCCCCGGCACCGGCGAGGAGCTCCCTGATCCGGGCCTGCAGCTGACGCACGTCCTCCTCGTACTTGACCACGACTCCGAACGTTTCCTGCAGGAGCTCCGGCGTCAGCTCCCGGGCCCCGAGGGTGACGAGCGCAGCCGCCCAGTCGAGCGTCTCGGCGATCCCGGGAGTCTTCACCAGGTCGAGGGTCCGTACGCGCTGTGCCACCTCGACGATGCGGACGGCGAGCTGCTCGTCGATCCCCGGAATCCTTGCGCGGACGATGGCCAGCTCCTTGTCGAAGCTCGGGTAGTCGATCCAGTGGTAGAGACATCGGCGCTTCAGCGCGTCGTGCACCTCGCGCGTGCGGTTGGACGTCAGCACGACCCACGGCGGGTGCTCTGCCCGCAGCGACCCGAGCTCGGGGACGGTGATCTGGTACTCCGACAGCAGCTCGAGCAGATAGGCCTCGAACTCCTCGTCGGCGCGGTCGACCTCGTCGATCAGCAGCACCGGGGCCCGCCCGTTCGTGGTTTCGAGCGCCTGGAGGAGCGGCCGTCGGATCAGGAACCGCTCGGTGAAGATGTCGGAGGCTCGGGCCTCCTGCGCCTCGCCGCGAGCCTCCATCAGGCGGATCTCGAGCATCTGCCTCGGGTAGTTCCACTCGTAGACGGCGGTGCTGACGTCGAGCCCCTCGTAGCACTGGAGCCGGATCAGCCGAGTGTCGAGAACCGCGGACAGCACCTTCGCCACCTCGGTCTTGCCGACTCCGGCTTCGCCCTCGAGGAGGAGTGGGCGCCGAAGCCGCAGGGCAAGGAAGATCGCCATCGCGAGGGGGCGCTCGGCGACGTAGCCGCGCTCCGCGAAGGCGTGCGCGATGGCGTCGACGGTGAATGCCTCGGCTTGGGGCTGGCGGCCGGCCGGGACGTGGACGGGCAGGCTCATCGGGAGTCCTCGTCACTCGCCGCGCCGTAGTCGACGAAGACCCGCCGCTCGGGCTTGCCCGAGACGAAGGGCAGGGCTGCGCCGCGAACCGCGTGCATCGCCTCGCTGAGCATGTAGCGCTCCATCGCCTCGCGATCCCGCCACGTGAGCAGGAAGCAGTGCCTCCCGGACTCGAAGTCGCCGAAGATCCGCGCCTCGTCCAGGCCCGGCACCCTGCGCAGAACGGTCAGGGATTCGCGGGCCATACGGCGCGCCTCGTCAGGGCCCATCCCCGTCGCGTCCCACTCGATCAGGACGACGATCGGCTCGGCAAGCGTGTTCTCGTCGGTCATCCGTGGTCGAGTGTACCCGCGCCAACGGCTTCAGCAGCTCGCCCCATCGGGGCGTCGGGCAGCCAGGGGGAGCTGATGCGGAGCTCCGGCCGCTCTGCGTGAAGCCGAGCCCAAAGGATCTCGAGGCGGCGCAGGAGGTTCGAGGGCTCGTTCGTGCCGGCCCGCGCCAGCTGGCCGAGCTCGCGCAGGTCGGGGTCCTGTTGCTCCTCCACGACGTCGAGCTGGGCGACGCGCTCGCGCTGGACGGCATCCAGGAAGCCCCGCAGCGAACGTCCCCAGCCCCGAGGGGGTGCCTCGACGGAGCGCACGAGCGCGTAGTAGAGGGGCACCACTCCTTGGGTGGCGAGCAGCGGATCGTGAGGCTCGAACACCTCGCACATCCGATCGAGCTGCCCGGCCGCACGGTCGGCGAGCTCACGCCGTCGTCCGAGCGGGAGGCGGCGACCGTTCTGCACGAACCGGTCGAGCGATCCGCTGCGGAGGTCCGGGGGCGACGTGGCGCCATCGATCCAGGCCGACTCGATCAACAGCACGCGGGCGGCGGCGTCGTGGTGCTGGTACCGGGTATTCGAGAAGCGCACCCGGCTGGCGAAGAGCTCGTGCCGCGCCAGCTGACGCACCAGCCGGGTCGCGTCGCCGGCCACGGCGTTGCGTTTCTCGGCAGCGTTGAGCGGCTCGCCGTTGTTGAGCCGAGAGAAGAGATCCTCGATGTCCTCCTCGGTGGCGTTCTGAATCAGGACGACCGCGAGATGTGTCGCGCGGAGCACCTGCTGCCAGGCCGGATCGAGATCCGAGAACCGATCGCCGGCCGTGGGGTGGCGCACGCCCCCGGGCAGATCCGGCAGGTTGGCGGGCTCGATGCCAAAGTCGGGGGCCAGACCGAACTGGTCGGTCATGTAGCGCCAGATGGTCGACAGCCGCTGCTTGCCGTCGACGACGGCGTACACCTTCGTAGGGTGCTTGCCGCGCAGGTCGTGGAGGTAGATCTTCGGCACGTCGTAGCCGTTGATCAGCGAGTCGATGAAGAGCCGCTGCTTGGCGAGCGACCAGACGGAGCTCTCGCGTTGGTAGGGCGGGTCATCGGCGATCGCGCTTCGCCACGACATGGCCTTGGCCAGGTTGAAATCGAGCGCGGGAACGCAGCGCATCAGCGGCGCCTCGCTGATCGGCGACTCATGGGAGGCGTGCGCGGGCTACGGACGCGCGATGGCCTCCTCGCGATGCTCGACTTTCGCGTAGCCCTTCCAGAGCGGCTCGTAGAAGTAGCGGATCCCGTACTCGATGCGCAGCGTGCGCGTCCGTTGGTCGGACGGGTTGAAGTGCTCATGGCGGGTCATCCTGGGCGGGACGTGGACGGCGTCGCCGGCTTCCCAGTCGTAGTGCTGGTAGTCGATCTCGGAGAAGCCGACCCCCTCGAGCACGTAGAGCACCGCCTCGGTGTGCGAGTGGCAGTGGCTGGAGGTGTGCGGCACCTCTTCGAAGATGTTCGTCATGGCGACGGACACGGCCGTGAAGCCGTTCCGCTCGTCGCTCGGGCTTTCGCCGCCGCCCATCAGGATGTAGATCGCGCCGTGCCGGTGCGGGTTCTCGGCACGGCCATGGCGCCGCTGGCCATCCCCGTGGGCATGCCCGTGGCCATGCTCCGCGCCACCGCCACTCGTGGCCCCCACCCGCCGTGCCTGCTCGCGACGCTTCTGCTCGTCGGGCGCGTCCTCAAGGTGAAGCGCGATGCGGCGCCCCTCGGCGTCGAGCTGCCCCTCCTCCGCCGGGAATCGGTCTTCGAAGCCCGGGTCGTTGCGCCCCTTCTCCTCGAGCTGCTCGAGTCGGCCGAGCATGCTGTACAGGTCAAGGTCGATGGACGAAGCGCTGACGTACGTCGCGTCCTCGGCGCCGGTGTTGAACAGCTGGTGCTCCGACATGTACGGCACGTGGATGGTCGTGCCCGGGTGGAAGTCATAGCGCCGACCGTCCACGACGATGAAGCCGCTGCCGCCGAGGACGTGGATCGCCTCCTCGCCGTGGCGGTGACGGCCTGTGTGGTGGCCTGGCGGTATCGCGACTTTGCACAGGTTCGTCCCCTGGGTCGGGAAGCCCACCGGGCGGCCGATCAGCATGGCGATCCGGTGGTCGTTGGGCGTCTCGATCCAGGTTGCGTCCCGGCCCCGCGCCACCACGGGAGAATTGTTGACCGCGATCTCGTTCGCCTCGCTCTTCCGAAGCCACTCGGAGTAGAAGTCGGTCGGCTCAAATCGGGTGACGGCATGCCACTTGGCGCTCATGCATCCTCCGGCTCGTGCTCTTCCTGCACGAGGAAGTATGCAGCGGTAGACATCAACGCGGCAATGTCATCGGAAGGCGCTACAGCTCCGCCCCCGACGGCGGCCAGCGCAGCCAGCGGGCGCCCACCAGGATGCAGAACGCCGCCAGCACCAGGATGGCGCCGGCGGCGATCGCCGCCTCCAGGCTGGACTGGAACTCGGCGTAGACGACCAGCGGCAGCGTCTGCGTCTCGCCGATCACGCTGCCCGCGAACATGATCGTCGCTCCGAACTCGCCCAGAGCTCGGCCCCAGGCGAGCACCGCCCCGCCGGCCAGCGCCGGCCGGGCCAGCGGCAGCGTCACGTGCCGCAGCACCGACAGCTCCGGGGCCCCATCGACGCGCGCCGCGTCCTCGAGGTCGCGGTCGACCAGGCCGAAGCCGGCCCGGGCCGCTCGGACGTAGAACGGAGCCGCCACGAAGACCTGGGCGATCACCACCGCGGCGGCGGTGAACGGCAGCCGGACGCCGGCCTCGGCCAGCGGTCCGCCGATCGGCCCCTGCGCGCCGAGCAGCAGCAGCAGGCTGAGCCCGGCGACCGAGGGCGGGAGCACCACCGGCAGGTCGACGAGGGTGCCGACCAGCGCGGGGAACGGGACGCGGTCGCGCGCCATCAGGTAGGCGAGGGGGGTCCCGACGGCGACGATCACCGCGAGGCTGATGGCGGTGGTGACCAGGCTGAGCCGCAGCCCGGCGAGGACGGCGCGGTCGACGGCGGCGTCCGCCAGCGCCCCGTCCGTCGCGGCGCGCACCACCAGCCAGGCGACCGGCAGCCCCAGGAACGCGACGAAGGCGGCTGCGACCGCCACCGGCCCCAGTCCGAGCCCCGGGCGCAGAGGGCGACCCGGACGCGAGGTGACGCGCGAGCTCACGGAGGGTCGTACCCGTGCCAGGCCATGACCCGCTCGCCGTCGGGCCCGGTCAGCCAGGCGAGCAGGCGCTCCCCCTCGGCGGAGCGACCCACGACCAGTGCCTCGTAGCGGGCCTCGACACGAGCCACGGCCGGCAGCGGCAGGATCTCGACGCCGGTCGAGCGGGTCGCATCGGCGGCGTACACGATCGCTGCGTCCCCCTCGGCCAGCTCAAGCCTGGCCAGCACCGCACGCGCGTTGTCCTCTTGCGAGAGCGTGTTCCGCTCGACGGCGGCGGTGAAGCCGGCCGGAGCGCCCGGCAGGTTCCCCAGTCGCCGCACCAGCTCGCCGGCGTAGGCCTGGATCGGCACCTCTTCGGCGGCCCCGATGATCCGCAGCCCGCCCCGTGCCAGCTCGCGCCAGTCGGCGATGTCTGCCGGATCACCGGCGGGTACCGCGATCACGAGCGGGGTGACGGCGAAGGGGCGCGGCTGGGCGGCCGTGCCGAGCGCCTGGGCGAGCAGCTCCGCGTTCCGTCGGTCGGCCGAGAGGAACAGGTCGGCGGGCGCGCCGTGCTCGATCTGCGCGCGCAGGGTGCTCGACGCTCCGAACGACAGGACCACCTCCACGCCGGTGGCACGCGCGTACTCGTCGGCTGCGTCGGTCAGCACGCTGCGCAGCGAGGCGGCGGCGAACACGCGGACCCGCCGCTCCCCCGGGGCGGCCTCGCACCCCGCAGCCGTCAGCACGACGACCATCACCAGCGCCGCCGCGACCGCCCGCCGACGCATCGGTCAGTCGTCGGTCTCGACCATCAGCTGGGTCGCCTTGACCACGCACACCACCCGACGCCCGGGCTCCAGCCCGAGCTCGTCGGCGGCCTCCCGGGTCATCATGCTCACCAGCCGATGCGGCCCGGCCAGGACCTCCACCACCGCCGTGAGCCGATCGCGCTCGACACGGGTCACCACCCCGGGCAGCCGGTTGCGGGCCGACTGCCGGGCCCCGCGCGCGTCCCTGCCGCGTCGTCGCTCGGCGAGCAGCCGTCGCACCTCCGACACCGGCACCAGGCGCTGCCGACCGCGAGACCGATC
>CAYXZN010000045.1:0-13222 GCA_964469325.1 uncultured Steroidobacteraceae bacterium | reverse complement strand
GCTGTTAACCGCTTGGTCGCAGGTTCGAGTCCTGCCGCCGGAGCCACTTCATCGGGCGACCGCGCGGCGTTCGCGTCCGCCGGCACTTCCTTCGGCCGAGCTCGCGTAGGCTCTTGCCGGTGCTGACGCTCATTCGGCGGCTTACCGCCCGCTTCCTGCCACAGGGCGCCGTCCTCCTGTCGGTCCTGCTGTTCGGCAGCTACGTCATGGGCCTGGTGCGCGACCGCACGTTCGCGCAGACGTTCGGCGCTGGCCCCGAGCTCGACGCCTACAACGCGGCCTTCGTGCTGCCCGAGGTTCTCCTCGACGTCCTCGTCGAGGCGGGGCTGGCCGCCCCTTTCATCCCGATCTTCCTCAAGCTGCGGAGCCAGGGCAACGAAGGTGCCGAGGCCGCCGACCGCTTCGCCCGCACCATCCTGAGCGCGGCGGTGGCGGTCATGGGCACGGCGGCCGTCGTGATGTTCGTCTTCGCCGAGGCGACGACCGGGCTCATCGCGCCGGGCTTCGCCGGAGCGCAGCGCGAGCTCTACGTCGACCTCTTCCGGGTCATGCTGGTGACGCCGATCCTGTTCGCCACGTCGCTGACGCTGGGCCAGGTGCTCCTGGCCGAGCAGCGCTTCTTCTGGTACGGGATCGCACCGCTCCTCTACAACGGCGGGATCATCGCGGGGACGCTGCTGTTCAGCGAGGCGCTGGGGATCTACGGCCCGGCCATCGGCGCGGTCATCGGGGCGGCCCTGCACCTGGCGACGCGCTTCATCGGGCTGCGGCCGAGCCGCCTCCGCATCGGCCTGGGCCGCTCGTTCCGAACGAGCGCCATCCGCGAGTTCGTCTGGCTGATGCTGCCCAAGATGGCCAGCCACCCGGTCGAGTCGATGACGTTCCTCTTCTTCACCCGCGTCGCCACCGGGCTGGCGGCCGGCAGCGTGACCGCCGTGAGCTTCGCCCGCAACTTCCAGAGCGTGCCCGTGACCTTGATCGGCGTCGCCTTCGCGCTGGCGGTGTTCCCGGCGCTGTCGCGGGCACACGCGGAGGGGGACCGTCGCGGCTTCCTGCGCCTCGTCGGCACCAACCTGCTGAGCGTGGGGGTGATCACGACCGGGGCGGCGGTCGTCCTGGCGCTGGTCGGCGAGCTCGCGATCCGCGTCCTCCTCGGCGGGGGCAGGTTCGACGCCGAGGACATCGCCCTGACCTCGCTCGTCCTGGTGGCCTTCGCGATCTCCGTCCCGTTCGAGAGCCTCACCCACCTGCTGGCCCGCGCGATCTACGCCACCCGCCACACCCTGCTCCAGGTCCTCTCGTCGCTGGCGAGCCTTGGGATCACGGTCGTCGCCACGCTCGCCCTGGTGCCGACCCTCGGGATCGTGGCGATCCCGATCGGCTTCGCCGTGGGCCAGGCGGCCAAGGTCGGCCTGTACGGGATGGTGCTTGGCTGGCGGCTGCGGAGCCTCGGCCGCGGGCCCGCCGTGCCGGCCGGCTCAGGAGCCGGCGCGGGCCTCGACTGAGTCGGCGCGCCGGGTCGGGATGAGGACGACGAACTTCCCGTCGCGGTCAGGGTACGCGCCGTCCGGCCGCGTCCAGGCAGGGCCGACCTGCTCGTACCCGGGCGGGCCCTGGTAGGCCGGCCAGTTGCGCTCGAGCTCGGCGAGGTCCTCGAAGTTCCCGGGCGGGTCCGATGGGCCCCAGATCGACGAGAGGCGTGGGTAGAACGGGTCGAGGATGTAGGCGCCGTGGATCTGGGCGTCGGGGAAGAGGGCCGGGTCGGCGTCGGCGCGGTAGCCGGTCATGACCCAGGTGTGGGCGCCCCACCACGGGAACATGACGACCGGCATCTGGGTCTCGTCGATGGCGATCGCCGAGTCGCGGAGAGCATCGGTGTAGGTCTCGTAGGCGCGGACCTCGTAGCCGGGCGCCCCGTAGTCGGCGAGCGCCAGGGCGACCGCCGCGGGCCCCAGCTCGCCGACATGGCTGTCCTCCCACGACACCCACTCATCCATGCGGCCCCGGATCTCCGCCTGGAAGGCAGCCGATGTGTCGCCCAGGCCGAGGATCGCCAGCGCCATCTGCGTGGCGGCCACGGCGCAGTCGTCGCTCGTGATCTGAGAGGCGAAGACCGCCTCGTGGTCGTCGACCATGGCCCGATCCACCGGCTCGCGCTCCGGCTGCGGCGTCGGCGTCGGGGGGGCCGGGGCAAGGTTGGGCTGATCGGCGCCGGCCTTCGGTCGCGGCTCGGGCTCAGCGGTCGCAGAGGCGCTCGGCGACGGCTGCGGGGTGACGAGGACGGTCGGCAGCGTCGCGCGATGCGGCGGCGGGTCGATGAAGACCTCGATGCGAGAGACGAGCCGGTCGAACCGATCGCCCATGCCGAGGACGTTCGTGGACACCGAGGCGAAGCCGACGACGGCAGCCAGGGCGACGATGAGCGCCGCCAGACGGCGGCGGCCGAATCGGGGAGTCAGGGGAGTGGCCATGATTGGGGCAGATCCATTATCGAGGACTCCGGTCAGGTACGCATCTGGCGGGCGCCTCCGCCATCAACTGGTCGGCGCGTTCATCATCGCGGTTGCCTCTCTCTGGATCGCTCGCCATGGGGCGGGCACAAGGGCGGCGCAGCAGTAGCCAGGCGGCGGGTCGAGCACGACGCGCCTTGCCGGCTAGGCGCTGGAGAGGATCCAGAGCAGGACCACGTAGCTGCCCAGGAGCAGCAGCGCGTCCGGCTCACCGCGCTCGACGCGTGTCCGCGCCCCGTGAACGATCCCGGCGACCGCGATGGCCATCAGCAGCAGCGCCCCTAGGCCGGTCAGGAGGTGCGCGTCGCTCACCGCGCCCAGGATCGGTCCGGGGAGGTAGGCGGCATCGGCGAAGACGACGATGGTGGCGTTGAAGGCGTTGCTGCCGAACAGGTTGCCGACGGCGAGATCGTAGGCGCCGAGCTGCACCGCCGCGACCGAGGCGACCAGCTCGGGCAGCGAGGTGACGACGGCGAGCAGGGTAGCGCCGATGAACGTCTGGGCCAGCCCCGTCTCCTCGGCGATCCCCTGGGCGGAGACGGCCACCACGGGAGCCGCCAGGAGGACGATCCCCGCGGACGCGGCGAAGCGGATGACGTGGTGCCGGAGGCGGTGCGGCGGCCCCTCCTCGCCCCAGCCGAGTGGCGTGAGGAGCTCACCCTCTTCCGCGGCGACCTCCGGCTCCGCCTCGTCCCGCCGGGTCCTGCCGGCGCGATGGATCCAGGCGACGGCCGCCACGTACACGGCAACGATCACCAGTGGCTCGAGGCCGATCCAGCCCAGCCGCGCGGTGCCGGGGTTCACGATCCCCAGCAGCAGCAGCACGGTCAGCACCATCGCGATCGACGCCACGCGTGCGTGGCCGAGCCCGACGGAGGGCCACACGGCGCGGCGACGCAGGAGGTCGATGACGGCCAGGATCGCCATGTTGGCCATGCTGCTACCGAGCAGGTCCCCGATGGCGAGGTCAGGCGCGCCGGCGGCGGCGGCGCTCACCTCGGTCACGATCTCCGGCAGCGAGGTGGCGCCCGCCATCAGGAGCATGCCGACCAGCAGACCGCCCAGGCCCGTGTGGACGGCGATGGCGTCGCCGTGTCGCGCCAGGATGATGCCGGCTCCGACCACGCCGGAGGCCGAGATCAGAAACAGCGCGACCAGCGGCGCGAGACCTAGCGACTCGAGCACGCGGCCACATCCATCACGCCGGGTATTCTCCGGTTTCGAGCGTCGCGATGGAGCCGTCGCCGCCCAGGGGATTTGCGAGGCGGGCTAACGAATCGGCCTGGCCTGCGTTAGTACACGCGAGCCGGGCGTTGTGTTGGCGGGTGACCGCTAGGGCAGCCACAGCGCCCGGTTTTCTGCTGCCCTTGTTTCCAAACCTGTACTACAGTACAGGTTTACTGACTTTCGGGCCGCTCGAAATCGGGGTCGACCGGCGCGGTGGGCCCGACGTCGCCGGCGGTCGGCACCAGGATCCAGCCCATCACCGCCATGGCGAGCGCGAAGATGCCGAGCATCACCGTGCCGGCCGTCTCGTAGCTCATGAACCAGTAGATGGCCGCCACAACGCCGATGCCGAGCGGGAGCAGCATGTACTTGGCTCGCGACATGGGCCGATGATAGCCGCGCCGAGGCGGCGACGGGGAGGTCGAGCGGCCGCTCAGGCGATCCAGCCGCAGTCGGTGCGGGCCACCGGCCCCCTGGTCCGCTCGCCGGACGGCCGCACGCCGGTCTCAGGGGGATGGGCGCGCACGATGGGCCGGGTCCCGGTCATGCGGTCGCCGGCGGCCAGGGTCGCGCGGCGCACCGCCGGGTCGGTGATCGGCGAGACCGCCTCGGGCGGCTGGGAGGCCGGGGGTGGGGGAGCGAGCGTGGCCGGCGAGGCCTCCCGCGCGGTCACCACCGACCCGTCGGGGTAGCTGAGCCAGAGCCCGCGCATCCGTGCCAAGAAATGCTCCGGCATCCCCGGCACCAGCATGTCCACGATCCCGCGGCCGGAGCGGCGATAGCCGCGCGGCCGTTCATCAGCCTGTACTCGGTCCACGAAGGCGCGGGCGAGCAGCTCCTCGACCGCCACCTCGATCGCCTCGGGCGCGCTTACGCTGGTCCGGCCGCCGCGGTAGGTGGCGGTCCCGACCACCTCGGGCGACCCGCTGCCGGCCGGCGTCCGGAGCAGCTCGAAGACGAGGGTGTCCTCGGTGCGTGGGTCGACCGGGTTGATCATGCGCCGGGAGGATAGCAGCCAGCCGGCTCGTCGATGGGGCCGGCGTCGTATCATCCGCAGCCGTGAGCACCGTCGACGAGCGCGAGTACCGCGACATGGTGGCCGCCCAGGACGACGAGCAGGTCGACACCTGGGCCGCGGACCTGTTCATCGACTTCGCCAAGCGTCTCGGCGTCGGGACGGCGATCGCGGCCTTCTCGCACGCGGCGGGGCTGGATGCCCGGGGGTTCCAGCGCGCCTTCCTGGTCGGCGGGGGGCCCGATCACGTGGTGGGCATCGACACGGCCGGCCAGCTGGCGGCGCCGATCTTCGAGCTGCCGAAGGCGGTCAAGGGCCTGCGCCGCATCGACCCGGATGCTCGGGCCAAGCTGATCGAGTTCCTGGTCACCCACCGTGAGGTGATGTCCTACACGGCCTGATGCCGAGCCGCGTCAGCCGAGCCGCTTCAGTCGGGCTGATCCAACTCCGCCACCAGCCGTTTCGGGGCGACCGCGCGGTAGCTCTCCTCCACCCAGTCGAGCAGCACACCGAGCGGCAGCGTCTCGCCGCGCAGCGACACGCTGACCCAGCCGGACCGGCCCAGCCCGTAGCCCGCCGGGGTGACCCCGGGCATCGCCAGGGCCAGCTCCTGGGAGCCGGGCAGCTTCACCGTGATCGCGCCGGGCTCGCCGCCGTCGGCGCCCAGGAAGACGAAGATCTTGCCGCGCACCTTCACCACCCGGTCGTCCTCCCAGGGATGGGCCTCGACCGCCTCGGGCAGCTCGGCGGCGAAGGCCCGCACCTGGTCCCGGAGCGCGACCGGATCCACGGCGCGGCGGCTCGGCCCGGAGAGGAGCTACTCGGCTGAGGAGCCGGAACGCAGGATGGCGATCGCGTTCTCGAGCTTGAGCTTGGTGATGGTCAGGTACTTGGCGAAGTTGTCCCGGTTGGTGTCGGGGATCTGGTCCATCACCTCCCGCTCGGTCAGCAGCCCGACCAGGTCGTCGATCGCGTCGGCCAGCTTGCCCTTGGTGCTCATCAGCGCGTCGTCGGCCGCCTTGCGTGCCACGACCTGGCCCGCCACGGTCCGCCGCCGTCGCCGCGGGCCGCCGCCGGGGGCCGGCTCCTCGCCATCGCCCCCGGTGATGGCGCGCAGCTTCGCCAGCGTAAGATCGCCGGCCGCCACCCGCTTCCCCAGCCGGCGGCGCTTCCGCTCGTCGCCGATCTTCATCAGCTCGTAGGCGTGGCTGATGGTGTCTTTGCGCAGAGACACCAGCTCGCGGATGTCGGCCGGCGCCTCCGACAGGCGGAGCCGGTTCTCGACGTACCCCTTGTCCTTGCCGATCTTCTGCGCCAGCTGACGGACCGAGTAGCCCAGGTCCGTCATGCGCCGGTACATCGCCGCCTCCTCGAGCGGCGTCACGTCCTCCCGCTGGAGGTTCTCGATGATCGACACCTCGAGCGCCGTCTGCTCGTCGAAGTCCACGACGATGGCCGGGATGGTGTCGCGCTCCGCCATCCCCGACGCACGCCAGCGGCGCTCGCCGGCGATCAGCTCGAACTTCGGCCCGACGGGGCGCACCAGGATCGGCTGGAGGACGCCGTGCTCGCGGATCGAGTCGGCCAGCTCGGTCAGGCTCTCCTCCTCGTAGCTGAGCCGCGGCTGGGCGGGGTTGGGTAGGATGCGGTCGAGCGCCAGCTCACGGATCTGCGCCCGGGTGGCGCGGGACTCGATCAGCGAGACGATGCCGGGCGCGAGGTCGGTCGCGGCGGCCTCGTCGAACAGTCGCTGGATGTTCTGCTTGAAGGCGGGACGGTTAGCCAAGCTCGATCACCTCCCGGGCCAGGTCGCGGAACGCCTGCGCGGCGGCGGAGTTCGTCGCGTACTCGGTCACCGGCTTGCCGGTGAGCGGCGCCTCGCCCAGCTTCACGGTGTTCTTGATCATGGTGTTGAAGACGCGGTGGTCGCCGAGCTCCCGCAGGTTTTCGAGCATCTCGCGGGCGAGGACGGTGCGACCGTCGAAGAAGGTGGCCAGCAGTCCCAGGATCTCGAGGTCGTGGTTCAGCTTCAGCTTGATGGTGTTGATCACCTTGATCAGCGCGGTCAGGCCCTTGATGGCGTAGTACTGGGTCTGCACCGGAATGATCACGCGGTTGGCGGCGACCAGCGCGTTGATGGTCAGCAGGCCCAGCGTCGGCGGGCAGTCGATGATGATGACGTCGAACTGGCGCTCGGCCCAGCCGGCCAGCCCATCGCGCAGCACCATCTCGCGGCCGATGGCGGTGAACAGCTCGACCTCGGTGGAGGCGAGCTCCAGGGTGGCCGGCGCGACCGACAGCCCTGGCGACTCCGACTGGCGCACCACCTCCTCCAGGCGGGCCCGATCCTCCGACAGGACGTTGGCCATGGAGCGGTGGACGTCCGACAGCGACACGCCCAGGCCCACGGTCAGGTTCGCCTGCGGGTCCATGTCGATGCACAGGACGCGATAGCCGATCTCCGCCAGCGCTCCCGCGAGGTTGATGGAGGTGGTCGTCTTGCCGACGCCGCCTTTCTGGTTTGCGATGGCAATGACCTTGGACAAGGTGACAGTCCTCAGTGCGGCTCGGGCGAGACAGGGAGACCGGAACGGCCGTGCCGATCATAGCGACGCGCAGCATCCGGGGTCCACGCCAGTTATCCACAACCTCGCCGGGTGTCGATGTCTTTGTGCAAAGACGAGCCGATATACTCGGACTTGTCCACGATTCCCTCCGGGCCCATAGCTCAGTGGTCAGAGCATCCGGCTCATAACCGGCTGGTCGCAGGTTCGATCCCTGCTGGGCCCACCACGCTTCCCGGGAGGTGGCCGGTGTCGACCGCCGACAAGCTCGAGCGCCTCCGGCAGCTGCGGGACGCGGCGCTGCTCGGTGGGGGAGAGAAACGGATCGAGCAGCAGCACGCGCGGGGGAAACTGACCGCCCGCGAACGGCTCGACCTGTTCCTCGACGAGGACAGCTTCACGGAGCTGGACGCGCTCGTCACGCACCGGGCCACGGACTTCGGCCTGGATGGCGAGCGCTACCTGGGCGACGGGGTGATGGTCGGGTACGGCAACGTGGAGGGCCGGCTCGTCTTCGTCTACGCGCAGGACTTCACCGTCTTCGGGGGATCGCTGTCCGAGGCGCACGCCGAGAAGATCTGCAAGGTGATGGACCTGGCCATGGAGACCGGTGCGCCGATCATCGGCCTATCGGACTCCGGCGGTGCGCGGATCCAGGAGGGCGTCGTGTCGCTCGGCGGCTACGCCGACATCTTCCTGCGCAACACCCTCGCGTCGGGCGTGGTGCCCCAGCTGTCGCTCGTCCTGGGACCGTGTGCCGGCGGCGCCGTCTACTCGCCGGCGATCACCGACTTCACCATCATGGCCGAGGAGACGAGCTACATGTTCGTGACCGGGCCGAACGTGGTGAAGGCGGTGACCCACGAGGAGATCGACCTCGAGGGTCTCGGTGGCGCGCGCATTCACAACGAGGTGAGCGGCGTGGCCCACTTCCTTGCGTCCTCGGAAGCCCAGGCCATCGAGACCGCCCGACGGCTGCTCGCCTACCTACCTGCCAACAATCTCGAGGCGCCGCCCATGCTGCCACCCGCGGAGCCACCGTCCGGATCGGACGAGCTGCTCGACGCGGCGATCCCCGACTCGCCGCAGCGCTCCTACGACATGCACGCGGTGATCGGCGCGGTCGTCGACGCCGGCTCGTTCCTCGAGGTGCACGCGCGGTTCGCCACCAACATCATCTGCGGCTTCGCGCGCATCGAGGGGCGCAGCGTCGGGATCGTGGCGCAGCAGCCCGAGGTGCTGGCCGGCGTGCTGGACATCGATGCGTCGGACAAGGCCGCGCGGTTCGTCCGTTTCTGCGACTGCTTCAACATCCCGCTCATCACGCTGGTCGACGTACCGGGCTTCCTGCCCGGCGTGGAGCAGGAGCACCGCGGGATCATTCGGCACGGCGCCAAGCTGCTGTACGCGTACTGCGAGGCGACCGTCCCGAAGGTGACGATCATCACCCGCAAGGCGTACGGCGGGGCCTACGACGTGATGAGCAGCAAGCACGTCCGGGGCGACATCAACCTGGCGTGGCCGACGGCGGAGATCGCGGTGATGGGGGTGGAGGGTGCGGTGAACATCATCTTCCGCGACCGGATCGCGTCGGCCGACGATCCGGCAGCGGAGCGACAGCGGCTGGTGGCGGAGTACGAGGAGCGGTTCGCGAACCCGTACGTCGCCGCCGCGCGCGGCTACGTCGACGAGGTGATCATGCCGTCCGAGACGCGCGGCCGGATCGCGGCCGCGCTGCGGATGCTCGAGACCAAGCGCCAGTCGAACCCGCCCAAGAAGCACGGCAACATCCCGCTCTGACGCACGTGTCTTTGCACAAAGACGAGCGCGCCGCGCCGAAGCGCCGGCCCGGCGGGCCGCCTCCCTTCCGGCGGCTGCTGATCGCCAACCGCGGCGAGATCGCGGTCCGCATCGCGCGCACCTGCCGGGAGCTGGGGGTGGAGTCGGTGGCGGTCTTCTCGGACGCCGACGCGCACGCGCTCCACGTCCAGGTCTCGGAGCGGGCGGAGCGGATCGGGCCCGCCGAGCCGGGGGAGTCGTACCTGTCGATCGAGCGCCTGCTCGACGCGGCTCGCCGCAGCGCCGCCGAGGCGGTCCACCCCGGCTACGGATTCCTGTCGGAGAACGCCGAGTTCGCGTCGGCCGTCACCGAGGCCGGTCTGGTGTTCGTGGGTCCGCCGCCCGCGACCATCGCCGCCCTCGGCGACAAGCTCGCCGCTCGCCGGGCGGCCCAGGCCGCCGGGGTGCCGGTGGTGCCGGGACTGCTGGCGCCGCTCGACGGGGACGCGCCGCCCGAGGAGCTGCTTCGCAGCGCCGCAGCGGTCGGCCTGCCGGTGATGCTCAAGGCCGCGGCCGGGGGAGGCGGCCGCGGCATGCGCAGGGTCGACGACGCCGGGGAGCTGAAGGGCGCCATCGCGGCCGCGTCCCGGGAGGCACGCGCCGCCTTCGGCGACGGGACCGTCTACCTGGAGCGACTGATCCAGCCGGTCCGCCACGTCGAGGTGCAGCTGCTCGGCGACCGTCACGGCGGGCTGGCGGTGCTCGGGGAGCGGGACTGCAGCGTCCAGCGACGCCACCAGAAGCTGGTCGAGGAGAGCCCCTCGCCGGCGGTCGACGAGGAGCTCAGAGAGCGGCTGTTCGACAGCGCCCGGCGGATCGCGTCGGCGGTCGACTTCCACAACGCCGCCACGGTCGAGATGCTGGTCGACGCCGGCGGCGCCCACTACTTCCTGGAGATGAACACGCGCCTCCAGGTCGAGCACGGCGTGACCGAGCTGGTGACCGGCCTCGACCTGGTCGAGTGGCAGCTGCGGGTGGCGGCCGGCGAGCGGCTGCCGCCCCTGGTGACCGAGGCGGCGCGCCGCGGCCACGCCATCGAGGTGCGGGTCTACGCCGAGGACCCCTGGCACGGGTTCGGTCCCCAGGCGGGGCGCATCGGCGCATGGCGGATGCCCGACGGGCCAGGGATCCGGGTCGACGCCGGCGTGGAGTCGGGGAGCGAGATCCTGCCGCACTACGACCCGCTGCTGGCGAAGCTGATGGTCGTGGCCGGCGACCGGCCGGCGGCCGTGCGGCGGCTGCGCCGGGCGCTGGACGAGACGCTGGTGGGTGGTCTCCAGACCGACCTCGGCTTCCACCGCTGGCTGGTCGACGAGCCCTCCTTCGTTGATGGGCGGTACGACACGTCCCTGGTCGCCGAGCGCTGGGGGAGCGGGCCGGAGCTGCCGGATGCGCTGAAGGGGATCGTCGCCGCGGCCGCGCTGCAGGCGCGCTCCGACGCGCGGCGGCCGCCCGAACACCCCGCCCCATCGGCGACGACGACCGGTGGCCGCAGTGGATCGGCCTGGGCCGAGACCGGTCGACGGGAGGCGACCCGGCGGTGGCGGTGAGCGGGCCCGGCGGCAGCAATCGGCGCCGGGACCACGAGGTCCGGATCGGCGAGGAGGCGGTGGAGCCGGCCGACGGCTGGACGCTCACCTGGGTGGATCGCGAGCGGGGAGTGGCGAGTCTTCGCGGGCCGGACGCGACGCTGTCCGCCGTCGTCGAGGGCGGGGGCGCCGACTGGTGGGTTACGGTCCGCGGCCGCCGGGTGGCGGTGCAGGTGATGAGCTGGCGCGAGCGCCTGCTGGTCGAGGCCGAGCGGGCATCGGGCGTCCACTCGGGCCCGGTGGAGGTGAAGGCCACGCTTCCGGGTCTGGTGGTGGAGGTCGAGGTGGCCGAGGGGGCCGAGGTGGGGGAGGGGGATCGCCTGCTCACCATCGAGGCGATGAAGATGCAGAACGAGGTGCGCGCGCCGCGGGCCGGCCGGGTGGCGACGATCGCGGTGGCGGCGGGCCAGGCGGTCTCGACCGGCCAGCTGCTGCTCCGGATCGAGTAGCCGCCTCAGCCCGGGGGTCGTCGCGGAGGGCGCCGCTACAATCGCGCGGTGACCGAACAGGGCGGCACCACCGGCATCCCCCGGCACACCACCTCCGGCATCGAGATCGCGCCGGTGTACGGGCCAGAGGACCTGGCCGGGTTCGACCCGGCCGAGCAGCTCGGTGAGCCCGGCGAGTTCCCGTATACCCGCGGCATCCGGCGCGACATGTACCGCGGCCGGCCGTGGACCATGCGCCAGTACGCGGGCTTCGCATCGGCCGCGGAGACGAACGCCCGCTTCCGGTACCTGCTCGCATCGGGCCAGACCGGCCTGTCGGTCGCCTTCGACCTGCCGACCCAGATGGGCTACGACTCGGATGAGCCGATGTCGGCCGGCGAGGTGGGCCGCGTGGGCGTGCCCATCGACAGCATCGCCGACATCCAGATCCTCTTCGACGGCATCCGCCTCGACGAGGTGAGCACCTCCATGACCATCAACGCCACCGCCGCCATCCTGCTGGCCCTGTACGAGGCGGTCGGCCGGCGGCAGGGGCTCGACCCGGCGAAGCTGCGCGGCACGGTCCAGAACGACATCCTCAAGGAGTACATCGCTCGCGGCACCTACATCTTCCCGCCGGAGCCGTCGATGCGACTGGTGACCGACCTGTTCGCCTACTGCCGGGCCGAGCTGCCCGCCTTCAACACCATCAGCATCAGCGGTTACCACATGCGCGAGGCCGGCGCCACCGCGGTCCAGGAGGTCGCCTTCACGATCGCCGATGCGATCGCCTACGCCGATGCCGCCATCGCCGCCGGTCTCGCCTTCGACGAGTTCGCCCCGCGCCTGTCCTTCTTCTTCGCCGCGCACAACGACCTGTTCGAGGAGGTGGCCAAGTTCCGCGTGGCGCGGCGGGTCTGGGCGAAGGTGGCGCGCGATCGCTTCGGGGCCGCTGACCCGCGGAGCATGCAGATGCGCTTCCATGTCCAGACCGGCGGCTCGACGCTCACGGCCCAGCAGCCCGAGACGAACGTCGTGCGCACCGCGGTGCAGGCCATCGCGGCCGTCCTGGGCGGGGCGCAGAGCCTGCACACCAACGCGCTCGACGAGGCGCTGGGGCTGCCGACCCCGCAGACCGCGCGGCTGGCGCTGCGCACCCAGCAGCTGCTGGCCTACGAGTCGGGGCTGACCGCCCCCGCCGACCCGGTCGGAGGGTCCTACTACCTCGAGGCGCTTGGGGAGGAGCTGGAGCGGCGCGTGTGGCGGGAGCTGGAGGCGATCGAGGAGCGCGGCGGGACCCTCGCCGCGCTTGAGGAGGGCTACCAGCAGCGGGAGATCGCCGACGCCGCCTACCGCTTCCAGCGTGAGGTGGAGTCCGGGGAGCGGGTGATCGTGGGCCTCAACCGGTTCGCCTCTGACGGCGAGGACGAGCAGCGACCCGCGCCGCAGCGCATCGACCCCGCAGAGGAGCGACGCCAGGTCGAGCGGACACGGGCGGTGCGCGAGGGGCGCGACCAGCGTCGCGCGGACGAGGAGGTCGCCGCGCTGGAGCGCGCCGCCGCCGGGACGGAGAACCTGATGCCGCGGATCCGCGCCTGCGTCGAGGCCGACGTCACGCTGGGGGAGATCTCCCACGCGCTGCGGCGTGTGTGGGGCGAGTACCGCGCATGACGGTCGGCGCGCTGCACCACGTGGCGATCGTGGTGCGGTCGATCGACGCGTCGCTGCCGCGCTACCGCGAGCTGTTCGGCTGGATCCCGGAGACAGAGCCGTTCAGCTTCCCGAGCCAGCGGGTGCGGCTCTGCTTCCTGCCGACCGGCCCCGCTCCCGCGCCGCGGATCGAGCTGGTCGAGCCGCTCGACCCCGAGAGCGGCGTGGGCCGCTTCCTCGCCTCGCGCGGCGAAGGGCTCCACCACGTCTGCCTGGAGAGCGATGACCTGCCGGGCGACCTCACCGCCCTGGCCGCCGCGGACGCCGAGCTGATCGACCGCGAGCCGCGCCAGGGTGCGCACGGTCGGGTCGCCTTCATCCATCCCCGTTCCCTGAACGG
>CAYXZN010000044.1:0-13298 GCA_964469325.1 uncultured Steroidobacteraceae bacterium | reverse complement strand
ATCGGGCCCCACCCGCAGCGAGCTGGCGGTCAGGAAGGTGGCCCCGGTGAGCGCCACCAGGGAGGCGGGCCCGGTCGGCATCGGTGCCGGGTGCCCGAAGAAGCTGACATCGAACCCGGTCCCGGACAGGTCGCGGTCGGCGATCAGTGCCACGATGCCGCCGCGGCGCAGTACCTCCAGCATCGGCCGGCGCGCGCGGCGCAGCGGGACCAGCTTCACCCCGCGTCCGGCGCCGCGCCGGGCGGACAGGAACTCGAACAGCTCGGGCGGCTCGATCTCCTCGATGGGCGCGATCGCCTCGAAGCCGTGGGCGGCGAAGAAGGTGCCGAACGGCTCGAAGTTGCCCAGGTGGGCGGAGACGATCACCGCCGGCCCGGAGCGGAGCGTGGCCAGGTGGCGGTCCCAGTCCTCGACCCTGACGTGGCGGCCGATCCGCTCGAGCCGGTACTGGGGTGCCCGCAGCAGCTCGACGTAGTAGCGGGCGTGGTGGATGAAGGCGCTGCGCACCAGGCGCCGGAAGGTGCGGCCGGAGGTCGGCCGGCCGGTGGCGGCGCACACGCGGGCCAGGTTGGCCGCGACCAGCCGGCGCCGCCCCGGCGCGGAGCGGAGCCAGGCCTCCCCGGCCAGGCCAGCCAGCGCGTAGGCCAGGGGGGCGGGCAGGGAGCGGGCGAGCAGGTCGGCGACGCGAAGCGCCAGGCGGAGGAGCATGGGTCAGGGGAGGCTCGGCCGGGTCCAGTCCCTTCCCGAACGGGCGGCGGCGAGCGCAGCGCGCGCCCACTCGCGGTCGGCGTCGCTCTCCGGCCAGATCGGCCGGAACATGTACCACTGTCCGGGATCGGCGGCGATGGTGGGCCCCAGCTCATCGGCCAGCGCCTGGGTGCCGCGGTAGATGGCGGACGGATCGCTCGAGCCGACGTGGATAAGCGGGAAGCCGCGCACGCTGAACCGGTCGTCGGGGGTGCGGAGCGCGCCGAAGGGGAGGATCGGCGCACCCGACTTCGCCGAGAGGGTGGCGGGGCCGGCCGGGAAGGTGGTCGCCTCGCCCAGGAACTCGACCGGCACGTCGCCGCGCCGGAAGCCGGTGTCGCAGAACAGGAGCAGGTTCGCCCCCTCGCGCAGGGCGCGGAACATCCGGCGCAGGTTCCGCCAGCCGATCAGGTGGATGCCGTGCCGCTCGCGCACCGCGGCCAGGTGCTCGTACAGGCGACCGTAGGTCCGGTCGTCGGCGATGACGTGCACCCGCTCGCCGCGGCTCAGGAACGAGGGGCCCATCAGGTCCATGCCGCCGATGTGCACCGTGCTCAGCAGGACCCCCTTGCCGCCGGCGCGCGCCTCGCGCAGGAGCTCGAAGTTCTCGATATCGACCAGGGCGTTGAAGTGCTCGGGCGGGTGCTCGGCCAGCCGCATCACCTCGGCGACGTACTTGGCGTAGTTGCGGAAGGCGCGGCGAGCGGCGCGGCGCACGCGCGGGTCGTCGGCCGACAGGCCCATCGGACGGGCGAGGTTCCGGGCCACCACCCCGCGCTTCCCGCGGGCGAGGTCGTAGATGCCGTTGCCGACCGCGGACGAGGCCGGCAGCAGCACCCCCCGCGGGGTCAGGCTGACAACCCGCTCGGCGAGCCGGTAGGCGTGGTAGACGAGCCGTTCACGCCACCGCTCGGCCGAGTCGGCCTGCGCAGTGGTCGCGACCGGGATCGGCTCGAGGCGCGTCTTGGCCGTCAACGCCTCAGACGATACTCTCGCTCGCCGCCCTGGCGGGCGCCTTCCTCGCCGGGGCCAGCCGCTTCGCCTTGCGCTCGACCGGCTTCTCGGTGCCGACCAGCGTCTCGCTCTCCTCGCCGCCGATGAAGGCCTCCACGCGCGCGTGGGCCACGTCGTCGTGCACCTGGAGCGGCGGGCTCTTCATGAAGTAGGCGCTCGGCGCCACCAGCGTTCCGGCCAGGCCACGGTCGAGCCCCAGCTTGGCGCAGCGGATCGCGTCGCTGATCACCCCGGCGCTGTTGGGGCTGTCCCAGACCTCCAGCTTCAGCTCGACGTTGAGCGGCACGTCCCCGAAGGTGGTCCCCTCCATCCGGATGTGGCACCACTTGCGGTCCTTCAGCCACGGCACGTAGTCGGAGGGACCGACATGGACGTCATCGGCGGGGAGGTCGTAGTCGACCATGGAGGTGACCGCGCTGGTCTTGCTGATCTTCTTGGACTCGAGCCGCTCGCGCTCGAGCATGTTCAGGAAGTCGGTGTTGCCGCCGAAGTTCAGCTGGTAGGTGCGGTCGAGCCGCACGCCGCGGTCCATGAAGAGGCGGGTCAGGACCCGGTGGGTGATGGTCGCGCCGACCTGGCTCTTGATGTCGTCGCCGATGATCGGCAACCCCGCCTCCGCGAAGCGTCGCTGCCAGTACGGCTCGCGGCCGATGAAGACCGGGATGGCGTTGATGAAGGCCACCCCCGCCTGGAGCGCCTGCTCGACGTACCACTTGGTGGCCTGCTCGCTGCCGACCGGCAGGTAGCTGACCATCACGTCCACCTGGCGCTCCTTGAGGATGCCGACGATGTCGGCGGTGGGGCCGGGCGCCTTGTCGATGATCTGCGACAGGTACTTGCCCAGGCCGTCGTGGGTCATGCCGCGCTCCACCGGCACGCCCATGTGCGGCACCTTGTGGAACACGTAGGTGTTGTTCGGCTCGGCGTAGATCGCCTCCGACAGGTCCTTGCCGACCTTGTTGCGGTCGATGTCGAAGGCGGCCACGAACTCCATGTCGCGGATGTGGTAGCCGCCCAGGTTGACGTGCATCAGGCCCGGGATGACGTCTCCCTGTTTGGCGTCCTCGTAGTAGTAGCGCCCCTGCACCAGGCTCGAGGCGCAGTTCCCGACGCCGACGATGGCGACACGCACCTTGCCGTCGGCCGGACGGCGTCCGTTGGTCGCGCTCTTGTTCTTGTCAGCCACGCTGCTCGTTCTCCTCCTCATCTACCGACTGGCCAATGCTGTTGCCGCTCCCGGCCAGACGCCAGACGTGCCAGATTCGCTGCAGGACGGTCGCCAGCGATAGTCCTGCGATGATCCACAGTGCGCCGATGAGGGCCGGCTCCCAGCCCAGCCCGGCGATGGCGATGCCGCCGATGACCAGCACCAGCCGCTCCGTCCGCGGGGCCAGCCCGACCTCCGCCTCGACGCCGATCCCCTCCGCCCGCGCCCGGCTGTAGCTCACCAGGAACGAGCCTGCCAGCGCGGCCAGCGCGGCGAGCACCGGCAGGGCGGGGGCGGGCGAGAAGGCCAGGAAGTAGGCGGCAACGCCGGCGTACACGATCGCCTCCCCGGCGCGGTCGAGGGTCGAGTCGAGGAAGGCGCCGAAGGGCGTGCCGCCGCCGGTCGCACGCGCCAGCGCGCCGTCGACCGCGTCCAGCAGCGACCCGCCGACCAGCAGCGCAGCGCCGGCCAGCAGCTGTCCGGAGGCGACCAGCAGGGCTGCCAGCGCGGTGATGGCGACGCCGATGACGGTGATGGTGTTGGGCGTCAGCCGCAGCGCCTGGGCGCCGCGGACCACCGGCGCCAGCACGGCGCGGGCCGCCTCCTTGACCCAGGCGGGAAGGATCGAGTCGCCCCGCGGCAGCTGCGCCCCGGCCCGGTCGTGGCTAGCGGACATCGGCAGGCTCCTCGGCAGGCTTGCCAGCGGCCCGGTCGGCCGTCGCCGGTCGCTTCACCGCGGCCCCGGCGGCGGCGCCGGCCATCAGGAGCGCCTCGGCCTGGTGGAGCTCGTCGAACGCCTGGCGCCGCAGGCGACAGATCACTTCGCGCCCGTTCCGCTGCGTCTCGATCACCCCGGCCAGGCGCAGGATGCGCAGGTGCCAGCTGATGAGCGGCTGGGAGAGCCCGATCCGCGTCGACAGGCCGTTCACCGAGGCAGAGCCGGCGTCGGCGAGGACGCTGATGATGCGGAGCCGGCTCTCGTCGCCGAGAGCACGGTACAGGTTGCGCAGCCGCCGCGTGTCGAGGGCAGAGCTGCGGGTGGGGTTGGTCATCGCATGAAGGATGGTTTATCTAACGACGATTGATATAAGCGGGCGCTTATGATACCGAACATCGGCGGGGCTGGCAAGGCGCCGCGGGGCGGGTGCTAGAATCGCCGCCCGCGCCCGCCCCACCACGCCCATTTGCCGGGAGCCGGAGGTGCGCTTGAGGAGCTCCACGCCGGATGCGCTCTGGTCGTCCCGAGCCCTCCGCCCGCTGAGACCGCTGGCGATCGACGCCCGTGGCGTCGTCCGCCGCACCGGCCTCGCCCCGCTCCGCGGCGTCGATCTGCGGGTCGAGGTCGGCGGGCGGCTGCTGCTGGCATCCGAGCCGGAGGGGGCGGCCTCGCTGCTGCTCCGGGTCCTGGTCGGGCTCGCCCGTCGCGACGCCGGCCGCGTCACGCTGGTCGGCATCCCCGAAGCCGAGCAGGCGGTCCGCTCGGGGCGGGTCGCCTACCTCGCTTCCAGCCCCGCGCTCCCCGCCTGGCTCTCGCCGCGAGAGGCGCTGGGCCTCGCCGCCCGTCTGGCCGGGCTCGACCGGCCCGACCGCGCGTCACGGGTCCGCTCGGTGGTGGAGCGGTGCCGGCTGACCGACCTCGACCGACCGATGCGCCGGCAGGGCACCGCCGTGCGCCAGCGCGTGGAGCTGGCCGCCGCGCTCCTGTCCGAGCCCGAGCTGCTGCTGGCCGACGATCCGCTGCGCGCGGTGGAGCCCGACGAGCGGCGGCGGCTGCTCCGGCTGCCCGGGCCGCGGACCACGCTAGTCGTCGCCAGCCGCTACCCGGCCAGCGAGCAGGGAATCTGCAGCGAGGTGGCGCTGCTGGCCGAGGGGCGATGCGTGCTCCACGCCCCCATCTCCACCCTCGCCGCCCGCGAGCTGCCGCTCACTCTGCGCGGAATCGAGGCGCTGGCGGCCGGGCAGCCGCAGCCCGACGAGGTGATCGAGGCGCGATGAGCCGCAGCGTGGTCGCCGCGGGCCTGGTGCTGCGCGAGCTGTGGTACTCGCTGCGGCTGCTGGCCATGGCCTGGCTGCTGCTGGGCGCGGGGATCGTGGCGGCGGTCGTCCCCGGTCTCCTGTCCGCTCCCTGGAGCGGGGCGTGGTTCGGGGTGCCGCTGTGGGCCGCGGCCGCGGCCTCGGCGATCATGCTGGCGGGTGCGGTGTCCACGCACCGGCAGCGCGGGACCGTCGGCTGGCTCGTCCTGCGCGGCGTGCCGCGGGCCGCGGTCCCGGCGGCCTGGCTGCTGGCGGCCGCTGTCGTACTGCTGGCCGCCATCGGCGTCTCGCTGGCGCTGGCCTGGATCGCGGTGGTGGCGGGCGACCCGATGGTGCAGGTGGACCCGAGCGCCCCGCTCCGGCACGTCGCCGCGGGAGCCGCGGCGTGGGGAGATGCCGTCGCGCTGGCCGCCGCGGCCGTGCTCGCCGGCCTTGTCTGGTCAGCGCGGGTGGCGGGCCTGGCGACCCTGGCCTTCGCGGCGCTGACCGCCGCCGCCGCGCTGGCGCTCCCCGGCCTGGCGGTATGGCTGCCGGTGGGCGGCTTCCTGCTGGTCTCGGAGCTGGCCGCCAGCACCCGTCCCATCGGCGACTCGCTGGCCGGGCTGGGCGTCGGGCTGGGCTGGACCGCGCTGCTGGTGGGGGCGGCGGCGCTGGTGCAGATCGGCTCGGACCTGTGACCGAACCGGTCCAGCGCGATGGGCCCGGCGTCCGGATGCACCCGGTCGCCGCCTGGTCGGTGCTGGTGGTCGCCTCGCTGGGCGTCTTCCTGGGTGGCGCGGAGCTGATGGTGGTGGCGATCGCGCTGCCGGCGATCGTGGCCGACTTCGGCGGCTGGGCCGACCTGGCCCGTGCGAGCTGGATCGTGAACGCCTACCTGCTCGCCTACGTGGTGGCGATGCCGCTGGCCGGGCGCGCCGCCGACCTGTGGGGCGCCCGGCGGCTGTACGTGGTCGCGCTCATCCTCTTCGCTCTCGGCAGCCTGGGCGCGGGGGCGGCCCGATCCGCCGGCGCCGACCAGGGCCTCGACGCGCTGATTGCGGCGCGGGTGGTGCAGGGCTTCGGCGGCGGCGCCCTGGTTCCGCTCTCGATGGCGCTGGCGAGCCACCTGTTCTCGGGTCGCGCACGCGCGGCGGCGCTGGGGATCGAGGGCGCGGCGACGTTCGTGGGGATGGCGGTCGGGCCGGCCTACGGGGCGTGGGTGCTGCTCCACTTCTCGATCGGCGTGCCCGGGCTCGACCTGGTCGGCTGGCAGTGGATCTTCTTCCTGAACGTGCCGATCGCGGTCGTCATCCTGGCCCTCATCTACGTCATCGCCGGCGGGGTCGAGACGCCGCGGGTCCGTGCCCCGCTCGACCTGCTGGGCGCGCTGCTGATCTCGGTGGCGCTGGTGGCGGTGGTCGGTGGCCTGACGCTGGCCGGTGCCGAGGGCTGGACCAGCCCGCCCATCGGTGCCGCGCTCGCCGGCGCGGCCGTCGCGCTGGCGCTCTTCGCCTGGCTCGAGCTGCGTCGGCGGGCGCCGCTGATCGACCCGCGCCTCTTCGCCGAGCGTCGCTTCGGCGCCGCGAACGCGGTCAGCCTGCTGACCGGCTACACCCTGGCGACGGCCATCATCGGCGGCCCCGTGTTCGTGAACCGGGTGCTGGAGCCACCCGCCAATGGCCCCGAGCAGGCGGCCGTGGCGCTCACCGCGCTGACCGTGGCGATCGCGGTCGGGGCGGTGGTCGGGGGGCTGGCCAGCGGGATCGTGGGCGAGCGGCTGACGACCGTGGCCGGCGTGGCGCTCACCATCGCCGCGCTGGTGCTCCTCGCCGGCTGGGGGACCGGCAGCGGGCTCGACCGGCTGGTCCGCGACCTGGCGCTGTACGGGATCGGGTTCGGGCTGACGGTGGCACCCCGTGCCACCGCCGCCGTCGAGGCGGCGGGCTCGGCGGCGTACGGGGTCGCATCGGCCATGCTCCAGATCACACGAACGGTGGGGATGAGCATCGGCCTGGCCATCCTGACCAGCATCGGCCAGAACCGGATCGACGAGCTGAACGAGCTGATCGCCGACCCGGCGCGGCGTGACACGCTGGTGATCGAGCTGGGACACCCCGAGTTCGTGGGCGTCGACCCCAGGGTGAATGCCTTCCTGGTCGATCTGCTGGAGGAGTGGTCGCGGGCCCAGGCGGCCGAGGTGCTCCAGCTGATCTTCACCATTGCGCTGGCGGTGGCGGTGCTCACCATCCTGCCCGCCCTGCTGCTCAGCCCGCGTCCGCCTCCTGCCAGCCCACCGGCTTGGCCACCACGATGAACTCGCCCCAGTTGCGGTTGAGTCCCTGGCTGGTCTGGAGCGTCAGCCGCTCATGGTCAGTCGACGCGAGCCAGAACGTCGCCTCGGTGCAGTCGTCGTGGAGGCGGAGCGCCGGCGGCGGGTTGGGGTGCGGCGGCGCATTCTGGTCGGGGCAGGCCACGTTGGCGTGCACCTCGGTGACCACGTAGCGCAGCACCTGGCCGTCCGACATCTGGACCAGCACCTCGTCTCCCAGCCGCACGTTCCACAGGTTGAGGAACAGCCCGCCCCGGGCGTGGGCGAAGATGTAGCTGTTGGTGCCGCGCCCCGGCTGGGAGCCGTCGCAGATGATGTAGGCGGCGTCGACGGGCGGGAATCGGCACACCTCGTCGTTGAAGGCGTCTCGGACGCGCACGTTGATGCCGACCGCCTCGATCTGGAGCTGCTGCGCCACCCAGTCATCGGGCACGGGGGTCGGCGAGGGGCTGGCGGTCGGTGTGGCCGGCGGCGACGGGCTGGCGCCGACGGTGCCGGTCGGAGTCAGGGTCGGGATGGGGGTGGCCTGGGCCACCGGCTGGGTCGGGGTCGCGATCGGCGGCAGGGACGGGGGCGCCCCCGGCTCGTCGAGCGCGCGCCCGGCGATAATCAGGGCGACGCCGACCAGCGCCAGCAGGAGCGGGACGAGCGTGCCCGCGTTCAGGAACCGCCTCACCGCCCGCGAGTCTAGCCAGTTCCGCCGATGCCGTCCCTCGACCGACCCGCGCCAGCCCCCCGCGATCCCGACCCGGCGCTACCCGCCGCGGTGCTGGAGGCCGCCCTGTCGGCGCTGCGTGCTCGCCCCTCCGGCCTGCTCGCGGACCTCGACGGCACCCTGGCCCCGATCGTGGCCGACCCCGCCGCGGTCCGCCTCGTCCCCGGCGCCCGCGAGGCGCTCGTCGCCCTGTCGGAACGGCTGGAGGTGGTGGGCATCCTCACCGGGCGCGCGGCGCTGGACGCGCGGCGCATCGCCGGCGTCGACCGGCTGCTGGTGGCCGGAAACCACGGGCTCGAGTGGCTGGAGCCCGGCGAGGCGGAGCCGCGTCCCGACCCCCGCCTGGCGGCGGTGCCGGAGGCGATCGAGCGCGTCCTGGCGCCGATCTCCGACGAGGCCGGAGCGGCGGTCGAGCACAAGGGGCTGAGCGCCACCGTCCACTACCGCAACGCGCCAGACCCACGCGGGGCCCGGGACCGGCTGCTGGCCGCGCTGCGGAGCGCGGTGGTCGCCGAGCAGCAGGCGCCGCTCACCCTGCGCGAGGGGCGGATGTCGATCGAGATCCGGCCGGCAGCGGCCGGCGACAAGGGGACGGCGCTGCGGGAGGTGGTCGCTCGCCACGGCCTCCGGGGAGTGGTGGTGCTGGGCGACGACGTGACCGACCTCGACGCCTTCCGCGCCGCGGCCGACCTGCGGGCTGGCGGCGAGCTGCGAGCGTTCATCGGCGCCGTGCGCGGGGGCGACGAGGTGCCGGCGGCGGTGGCGGCAGAGGCCGACGCGGTGGTCGGCTCGCCGGAGGAGGTGGTCGCTCTGCTGGAGGAGCTCGCGCGCGACCTGCCCTGAGGACCGAGCCGCGGCGAGCGATCGTCGCCCCAGCCTCGGGGCGGTCTACGCCGAGCAGCGCAGCCGCTCAGGAAGTGGCCGCCGCCGGCGCTCTTCGTCGCACAATACGCAGCGTGACGATCACCGACGAGCGGCGCCTCGTGACGGTGCTGTTTGCCGACCTCGTCGGCTTCACCGGTCGCGCCGAATCCAGTGACCCGGAGGAGATCCGCGAGCTGCAGCGTGCCTACTTCGCGGTGCTGGCGGCCGAGGTGGAGCGCTACGGCGGCAGCGTCGAGAAGTACATCGGCGACGCGGCGATGGCGCTGTTCGGCGCACCCCAGGCGCACGACGACGATGCGGAGCGGGCGCTCCGCGCCGCCCTCGCCATCCGGGAGGGCGTGTCGGCGCGATCGGCCGCCCTGCCGGTGCTCGAGCGGGAACATCGGCTTTTCGATTCCTCCCGGATTCGGCTGTGGCTGGCAGAGGAGGGTGGCACCGGAGCGGGCGCCGATGCAGCCACCGCGACCTTCGAGGAGCTCGGCGCGCATCCTTACCTTCAGCGTGGCTCACGCCTGCGCGCCTGAATCCGTCGTTCTAGTCGCCGCGGCGGCGCCCCCGGGCCCGGGCGGTCACCACCTCCGACAGATCCTCGAGCTGGCGGCGCAGCCACCAGGCGATGTCCTCCCGCTCGACGCCGGCACGCAGCCTGGCCAGCCGCTCGGCACGCTCGGGCCGCGGCATCTCCAGCCCGGCCACGATGGCGTTGGCGGTGCCGATGACGTCGGCGGCGGCGACGGGGAGGACGCCATCGGCCATCTGGTCGTAGGCCCCGGCAGTCTCGGACAGGACGATGGCGGCGTCGCGCTCGCTGACCACGGCGGCCTCCTTGGCGACCAGGTTCATGCCGTCGACCAGCGGGTTGACCAGCACCACGTCCGCGATGGCCATGCCGGCCAGCGCCTGGGCGTAGTTGTTCTCGTAGTAGAGGTTGATGGGCCGGTAGTCGGCGGTGCCGAAGCGGGCGTTGATGCGGTCGACGGCCGCCTGCACCTTGCGGCCGTACTCGCCGTACTCGCGCAGGCTGGTCCGCGACGGGACCAGGAAGGCGAGGAAGCTGAGGCGCCCCCGGTAGCGCGGGTAGCGGGTCAGGAGCAGCTCGAAGGCCTGGAAGCCGCGCAGGATGTTCTTCGACGGCTCGAGGCGGTCGACCCGCACCAGGACCTTCTCGCGCGCCAGCGCTTGGAGCTCCTCGCGCCGCCGCCGGGCGCGGGCCGAGCCGGCGACGCGCAGGGTCGCCGCGGGGTCGATCGAGATCGGGTAGCTCTTGGCCCAGATGGTCCGCCCCCGCCAGCGCACCGTGCCGGTCACGTAGTCGACCGCGGCGTCGGGCAGGAAGCTCTCCACGCAGCGCAGGAAGTTGTGAGCGTAGCGCTCGGTCTGGAAGCCGACCACGTCGTTGGCGCACATGGCCCTGCAGATCTGCTCACGGATCGGCGGAGAGATGGTTTGCCACAGCGACGAGGGGGGCCAGGGGATGTGGGTGAAGTGGCTGAGCACCGCGGACGGCCGCGCCTCGCGGATCGGCTCGGCGGCCAGGTACAGGTGGTAGTCGTGGAGCATCACCCGCGGCGCCCGCTCGCTCCGCTTCAGGCGGCGCAGGATGGCGCGCGAGAAGGCGTGGTTCATGGCGACGTAGCCGTTCTCCCAGGCGCGCATCACCCCCGCGTCGATGACCGGCCGCTCGGGCAGGTTCCACATCTGGTGCTGGAAGAACCAGAGCAGCGGGTTGGCGATGACGTTGTAGGCCGCCTCGTAGGTGCTGCGCTCGGCCTTGACGAAGGAGAGCTCCATCTGCTCGCGGGGCAGCGCGCGCCGCACCCGCCGCGGGTCCTCGGCCGCCAGGCGGTCACCCTCGGTCATGGCCGCGGCCACCCAGGTCACCGGCACGTAGCGCCCGACCTGCGACAGCGCGGTCACCAGCCCGCCCGAGCCGCGCCGCGGACGCAGCTCCCCGTCGGAGCCGAGCGCGAAGCTGACCGGACCGCGGTTGGTGGCCAGGATCAGGCGCCGCTTGCCCAGCAGCCGCTCGGCGGCCGCCACCAGCCCCGGCTCGGCCTTCGGCTGATCCTCGCCGCCGCGCTCCACCGGATCGCTCCTCAGAACAGGCTCCCCGCCGACATGCGCAGCAGGCCGAGCACCACGCCCGGAAAGAGGCCCAACAGCAGGACGCCGGCCACGCTCAGCGCCAGCCCGGCGCTGGTGGCGGGGGCGGTGTCGATGGGCGCCGGGTCCTCCTCCGGGTCGCGCATGTACATGTAGACGATCACCCGCAGGTAGTAGAAGGCGGCCAGCGCGGCGTTCAGCACCAGCACCACCGCCAGCCACGCCAGCCCGGCGTCGACCGCGGCCAGCAGGACGTACAGCTTGGCGAAGAAGCCGACCGTGGGCGGGATGCCGGTCAGCGACAGCAGCAGGATCGCCATGGCGGCCGCCCGCCACGGGGCGCGCGAGGCGAGCCCGGCAAAGCTGGCCAGCCCCCCGTAGCGGCGCGTGTCGCGCTGGAGCATGCCCACCACCGCGAAGGCGGCGATGTTCATCACCGAGTAGCCCAGGACGTAGAAGAGGACCGACGCGATCCCCTCCTGCGCGATCTCCCCCGACGGCGCACTGGCGTAGGCGGCCAGCCCGGCCATGATGTAGCCGGTGTGCGCGATGGAGCTGTAGGCCAGCATCCGCTTCACGTTGGCCTGCGCCAGGGCCACCACGTTGCCGCCGGTCATGGTCAGCACCGCCAGCGCGGCGAGCACCACCAGCCAGTCCTCTCGGATCGGCCCCAGCCCCTCCACGAAGAGGCGGATGAGGAGCGCGAAGGCGCCCAGCTTGGGACCGACCGACAGGAAGCCGGTGATGGGGGTCGGGGCGCCCTGGTAGGCGTCGGGGGTCCAGTAGTGGAACGGGACGGCGGCGATCTTGAAGGTGGCCCCCACGGTCAGGAAGCCGAGCGCCACCAGCATCCCCGGCGACAGTTCGCCGCCCAGCGTGGACGCGACCTCGGAGAGGCTGGTGCTGCCGGTGAGCCCGTAGGTCCAGGCGATCCCGAACAGCAGGATGGCGCTGGCGAAGCTGCCGAGCAGGAAGTACTTGAGCCCGCCCTCGTTGCTGTAGCGATCGGTCTTGGCAAACCCGGTCAGCAGGTAGGCCGGCATCACCATCAGCTCCAGCCCCAGGAAGAGGGTGATCAGGTCGCTGCTGCTGGCCAGCACCGCCATCCCGATCAGGCTGAACAGCAGGATGGTGTGGAACTCGCCGAGCGGCAGGCGACGGCTGCGCAGGTACGAAGGGGCGAACAGGACGCTCAGGATCCCGATCAGAATGGTCGCGCCCTTGAGGAAGGTGGCCAGGTCGTCGACGACGTAGAAGCCGGAGAATACGGTGTCGTTGACGCCCCACACCGGCACCAGCCCGGCGGCGGCGAAGAGCAGGCCCACCACCGTGATCCAGGTCAGCCACCCCTTGCGGGCAGGCGGCAGGAACAGGTCGACCGTCAGCACCGTCAGCACCAGCAGCACCAGGATCAGCTCCGGGAGGAGCGCTGACAGGTCGTTCAGCATCTCCATCGGCCCGTCACCTCGCCCATGGCATGCTGAAGGCGGTGAAGCCGGCGCCGTCGACCGCGGCCAGGATGCGCTCCACCGGCACCTCGATCGCCTCCAGCAGCGGCGCGGGATAGACGCCGAGGCCGATGGCGAGCACGACCAGCGGCGCCACCGCGATCCACTCCGAGCGGGTCATGTCGCGCAGCGACGGCCACCACCTGCGCAACCAGTCCGACGGCGTGTGGAAGAAGGCGCGCTGGAACATCCAGAGCATGTAGACCGCGCTGGCGATCACCACCAGCATGGTCGCCGCGCCGACCCAGCCGTTGTAGGCGAAGACGCCCAGCACGACCAGGAACTCGCCGACGAAGCCGGACAGTCCCGGCAGGCCAATGCTGGCGAAGGTGAACAGCCCGAACAGCGCCGCGTAGGCCGGCATGCGGGCGTTGAGCCCGCCCATGTGGGCGATCATGCGGTCGTGGGTGCGCTCGTAGATCACCCCCACCAGCAGGAACAGGGCGCCGGTCACGATGCCGTGGCTGACCATCTGGAAGACTGCGCCCGCCATGCCCTGGGCGTTGAAGACGAAGGCGCCCAGCATGACGAAGCCCATGTGGCTGACCGATGAGTAGGCGACGAGCTTCTTCAAGTCGGGCTGGACCATGGCCACCAGCGCCCCGTACAGGACCGCGATCAGCGCCAGGCCCAGGATGATCGGCGCGAAGCTCACGCTGGCATCGGGCAGGAGGGGGATGCTGAAGCGCAGGAAGCCGTAGCCGCCCAGCTTGAGGAGGACACCGGCCAGGATGATGGAGCCGGCGGTGGGGGCCTCGACGTGCGCATCGGGGAGCC
>CAYXZN010000043.1:0-13306 GCA_964469325.1 uncultured Steroidobacteraceae bacterium | reverse complement strand
CGGCCCACCCCTCCAGCGGCGGCTGGTCGGCCATCACCCCCGCCTGGTCGCTGTTGAAGGCGAGGGACGTGAACCACGGCTTCGCCTCCGTGGCGGGTCGCTCCTGGGCGTGGGCCGGGGCGGGCTTCTCCGACTCCTCGACGCTCGCCCGCGGGGAGTCCAGCCGCTGCGTACCGCCGGTCCCGAGCGCGCCGGCGTCCGTCCCGGCGATGCTGCCCAGCGGCCCGGTCCGCTCCGGGCGGGCCGGCCGCGGCCGCTCGTCCCGCTCGCGTTCGCGTCGTTCGTCGTCGACCATGCGGCCCCGGTGCTGCAGGATGCGCACCCGAAGCGGCGTACCATCGGCCGCATGCTGGTTGATCGCGCCCAGGTCGACGAGCGGCTGGCACAGGTCGTCCGCGAGGAGCGCGCCCGCCTGGTTGCGACGCTGGTCCGGATGCTGGGCGACTGGGACGACGCCGAGGAGATCGTGGGCGACGCGTTGCTGGCGGCGATCGAGCGCTGGCCCCGGGACGGCATCCCCCGCAACCCCGGCGCATGGCTGACCACCACCGCCCGCCGGCGGGCCATCGACCGGCTGCGGCGCGACGCCAGATACCGCGGGCGCGTGGAGCAGATCGCCCATGAGCTGGAGATCCGAACGCCGCCGATTCCCGATGCCGATCCCCTGGCGGCCGACGACCGGCTGCGGCTGCTCTTCACCTGCTGCCACCCCGCGCTCCACCGCGACGCCCAGGTGGCGCTGACCCTGCGCACCGTGGGCGGTCTGTCGACCGCCGCGGTGGCCCGCGCGTTCCTGGTCCCCGAGAGCACCGTCGCGCAGCGGATCGTGCGCGCCAAGCGCAAGATCCGCGACGCCGCCATCCCCTACCGCGTTCCGGAGCCGCCGGAGCTCCCCGAGCGGCTGGACCAGGTCCTGTCGGTCCTGTACCTGGTCTTCAACGAGGGATACCTCGCCTCGGACGGGGAGGCCGTGGAGCGTCGCGACCTGGCGCGCGAGGCGGAGTGGCTCTGCTCGCTGCTGGTGCGGCTGATGCCCGACGAGCCCGAGCCGATGGGCCTGCTCGCCCTCGCCCGCCTCCACCTGGCCCGTGCGGACTCACGCTTCACCCCACACGGCGACCTGGTGCTGCTGACGGACCAGGATCGGAGCCGATGGGATCGGCAAGCGATCGCCGAGGCCGTCGCCCTCCTGGAGTCGGCACTCCGGATGGGCCGGCCCGGCCCCTACCAGCTCCAGGCGGCGATCGTGGCCTGCCACGCCACCGCGCCGAGCTTCGAGCAGACCGACTGGCGCGAGGTGGTTGCCCTGTACGACCGACTGCTCGAGCTCCAGCCCACCCCGGTGGTGGCGCTCAACCGGGCTCTGGCACTGGCCGAGCTGTCCGGCCCCGCCCGGGCCCTCCCGGAGGTCGAGCAGCTCGCGCCCGCCCTGGGCCGCTACCACCTGTTCCACGCCTCGCGCGCCGAGCTGCTGCGCCGGCTGGGGCGCGTCGCGGAGGCGCGCGCTGCGAACCGCGAAGCGCATGCGTTGACCGACAACCCCGGCGAGCGCCGCGGCCTCGAGGCGCGGCTGGCCGAGATGGAGTCCGCGTAACGTGGCCCACGCGCGCCACGTCTGACTTTGCACGGCAGGTAAGCCCGCGGTGCCACGGTGGCCCGAGCTGCACAAGGAGATCACGTCCAATGTCCCGGCCCTCGATTACCCTGCGGCTCGGCCTGGCCGCGGTGCTGCTGGCAGCCTGCACGAGCGGATCGGGGACCCAGTCCCCCACTCCGACGGCGGTCGCCACTCCGACCCCCGACAGCTCGCCGGACATCACGGAGGGACCCTCCGGCACGCCGCTCCAGCCCGACGACCCCCTGGGTGACTTCACCTGCAACGGGTCGATCAGCGGCAGCGCCACCATCGGCCGGGCGCTGATCGTGGACGTCCGCGTCGGCACGCACGACGGCTACGACCGGATCGTGTTCGAGTTCGCCGGCGAGACGGAGCCCGCGCTGCCCGAGTTCGTGGTGGCCCCCGCCGAGCCGCCGTTCTACGAGGAGGGGCGCGGCTTCGAGGTCGAAGTCGAGGGCGAGAGCTTCATCGGGATCACCCTTCGCGGGGGCACCAGGCAGTCGGAGACCGGCGGCAGCACGTACGACGGACCGACCGAGTTCGAGCCGGACCACCCCGCGCTCCAGCACTTGGTGGAGGGCGGCGACTTCGAGGCGCAGTCGGTCTGGTACGCCGGCCTGGCGACCGACCGGCCGTGCATCCGGGTCATCACGCTCCAGGATCCCAGCCGGCTCGTCGTCGACGTCCAGCACTGACGACGTCCGACGGGCGAGACGCCGACGGTGATGGATCGAGCCACCGCAACCCGCGTCGTCGTGGCGGCCGCCGTCATCGGCTTCGCCGGCCAGCTGCTCCTGTACGGCTCGGCCCCGGGCATCAACGTGGCAATCGCGGTGGTGGGCCTGCTCGTCGCGGCGTGGCTGCTGCGCTCGCCCCGGACGCCGGCCAATCGCTGGGACCTGGTCCTGCCGGCGGCGGCCGCCGTCTTTGCCGCCTTCGTCGCCCTGCGCGGCGACCCCACCCTCATCGCGCTCGACGTCGCGGCCGCGCTCGGCCTCACCACCGCGGCGCTGCTCAGCCTCCGGGGCGAGGCGGTCCTGTTCGCCCCGCTGACGCGGCTGGCACGCGAGGGCGCACGGCTGGCGGCCTCGCTGCTCGCTGGCGTCGCGGCGCCGCTCTCGCAAGTGGTGCGCTCAGCCGGCATCGGGCAGCGGTCCACGGCCGCCCTCCGCGGCTCTGCGCCACTCGTGCGGGGGCTGCTGCTGGCGGTGCCGCCGGTCGTGGTCTTCCTCGCCCTCTTCTCCTCGGCCGACGCCGTCTTCGCCTCTCTCGTCTCGGACCTCTTCGCGGTCGACCTCGACCTGGGCGATGCCATCGGCCGCGGCCTGCTCGCCCTGATGGACGACGGAGGCCTCGTCGGCGAGTAGCATCGGGGTCCACGCCACAGGAGTGACCCATGCCTTCAACCCCCGCCCCGCCGAGCGGCGACCTCGACACCTCGAAGCGGTACCGCGCCCGGATCCGGACCGAGCGCGGCGAGATGGCGATCGAGCTGTTCGCCGCCGACGCGCCGCTGACGGTCGAGAACTTCGTCAACCTCGCCCGCTCCGGCTTCTACGACGGGACCACCTTCCACCGCGTGATCCCGGGCTTCATGGCCCAGGGCGGCGATCCGACCGGCACCGGTCGCGGCGGACCCGGCTACCAGTTCGCCGATGAGTTCAGCCCTCAGCGACGCCACGACGGGGCAGGCGTCGTATCCATGGCGAACGCCGGTCCGAACACGAACGGCAGCCAGTTCTTCATCACCCTGGCCCCGACCCCCCATCTCGACCAGAGGCACAGCGTGTTCGGAACCGTGGTGGAGGGGATGGATGTGCTGCGCTCGATCCGCGAGCGGGACCCTGCCCGCCACGACCGCCCCGGGGACCGGATCGAGACCATCGAGATCGAGGAGTCGTAGGCCTCCGCGCTGAGCCAGTGCCATGACCCGCATCCTCCTGCTCGTACCGACCGGGACGTACCGGACGACCGACTTCGTCCGGGCCGCCGGACGCCTCGACGTCCAGGTCGTGATCGGCACCGACCGGCAGCCCGCGCTCGCGGACCTGATGCCGGAGCGTCCGCTGCTGCTCGACTTCCGCCGCGTCGAGGAGAGCGTGGAGCGGATCGCCGTCGACGCGGCGGAGCGCCCGTTCCGCGCCATCGTGGCCGTCGATGACGGAGGCACCCTCGTCGCTGCCCTCGCCTCGACGCGGCTCGGCCTGCCGCACAACGCACCGGCGGCGGTTGCCGCCAGCCGCGACAAGCGGCGGACGCGCGACGCGCTCGCCGCCGCGGGCCTGCCCACTCCCCGCTACCGCGCATTCCCGGCCGACGCCGATCCGCAAGCGGTTGCCGAGGCCGTGGGCTACCCGGCCGTCGTCAAGCCGCTTGACCTGTCCGGATCGCGGGGCGTGATCCGGGCCGACAGCGCGTCCGAGCTGGCGCACGCCTTCGCGCGCGTGGCGAGGATCGTCAGCGACCCGTCGATCTGCCCGCCCGGCCAGAGCCCACAGGAGATCCTGGTCGAGGACTACGTCCCGGGGCGTGAGGTCGCGCTGGAGGGGTTGCTACGCGGCGGCCGGCTGGAGGTGCTGGCCCTGTTCGACAAGCCCGATCCCCTGGAAGGCCCGTACTTCGAGGAGACGTACTACGTGACCCCGTCGCGGCTGGAGCCCGACCGGCAGGCAGGGGTGCGCGCGAGCGTCGAGGCGGCGGTATCGGCGCTGGGTCTCAAGGAGGGGCCCATCCACGCCGAGGCGCGGCTGAGCGGCGACACGGCCTGGGTGCTCGAGATCGCGGCGCGCTCGATCGGCGGGCTGTGCGCGCGGACCCTCCGTTTCGGGGCAGGCATCTCCCTGGAGGAGCTGATCCTGCGCCACGCGGCCGGCCTGCCGCTGCCCGACTCCTGGCTGGTGCGTGAGCGACACGCGGCCGGGGTGCTGATGCTGCCGATCCGGGACGCCGGCGTCCTCCGTGAGGTGCGCGGCGTCGAGGCGGCGCGCACCGTCGCCGGGATCGAGGGGCTCCAGCTCACCATCCCGCCCGGCGACCCCGTGGTTCCACTGCCGGAAGGAGATCGGTACCTGGGGTTCCTGTTCGCGCGCGCCGAGACACCCGAGAAGGTGGAGCACGCGCTGCGCGAGGCCCACCGGCGGCTGGAGGTGGCCGTCGAACGCAAGCCCCTGGCGTCCCCCGTCCCCGGCTGACCTTGGCCACCGAAGCTGCGCTATGTCAGGCTGCGTCGGGCAGGCCGGCTGCCACCGGCGCCGCGTCGCCCGAGTCGACGGCGACCGGCACCGTGACGCCGCACTCGCGGCAGGAGATCTCCGACGGCAGGTCGCGGCCGGCGAGATCGAGCGGTGCTTCGCACCACGGGCAGTCGAGCAAGATCTTCATGGCGCGCAGGATCGCCCGTGGTCGTGACAGCTCGAGTGTCGCATTCGTCGTAGGCAGCACGTGCCGACGGAGGGGCGACGATCGAGCCATCCACGACCACTCGCCGCTGGGGTAGCCTCCTGCTCGAGCCCGGCTCGGTGCTGAGGCAGCGCAACCGGCCACCCACCACAACCGATCGCGACCACGGAGGATCTGTGCCACTCCCCGCGCACCGCGGCCTGGACGCCTGGCGGGCGTTCGGCGCGCGCCGCTACCGGAGCTTCCGCTGGCTGGCAGTGGCTCAGGGCTTCATCGGCGTCCTCTCGGGACCGGCGATCGTCATCCCGCTGCTGCTGACGATGGGTGCCCACCCGGCCCTGGCCAGCGCGGTGGCCGTGCTGCCGGTGCTCGGCATCACCGTGCAGCGCTACGTGCCGGCACTGCTTCGACGCAGTGACGGAAACTTCCGGGGAATCGTGGTCGTCGCGGCGACCGTGGGGGAGCCTCGCGGGCTGCTGCTGGCGGCGGTGGTCGGCCTCGCCGCCGCCGGGCTGCTGCCCACGCCCGTCGCCATCGGCCTGGTGGCCCTGGTGGTCGGCCTCCTCGGCGCCATGGGCGCCATCGGCTACGGCCTGCTCCAGTCGTGGTACCAGATCGTGTTGCCGGAGGACGAGCGGCGGCTGGTGGCGCCGCGCCTCGGCGGGATCGCCCTCGGCATCGGCGCCGTCGTGCTCCTCCCGCTGGCGCTCGGCATCGACTGGCTGATTGCCGGCATCGGCCTCTGGGCGTTCGTGCCGCCGTTCGTGGTGGCCGGACTGGCGGGGATCGTGGCCAGCGCCGCCGTGCGCCGGCTCCCGCACCCCGGAAGGGTGCGGGTCCCGGAGCGGCCGATCGGCCCGCAGCCCGACCAGGACCGGCTGCGACGCTTCGCCCGGGTCCTCACCATCGCCTCCCTGGGTGCCGGCCTGTCGCCGTTCCTGGCCATCTACGCCATCGCGATCCTGGGCACCGGTCCCGGCTTCGCCATCGCCATCTCGGCGGTCTCTTCGGCGACGCTGGTGCTGAGCTCGCTGGTCGTTTCGTCGCGGCTGCTGGGCGGCTCGTCGTCGCGGATGCTCCGCGCCTCGTTCCTGGTCCGCGGCGCGGCGCTGGTGATCGGCCTGGCCGCCCATCCGGCGGTGCCGTTCGCGCCCATCGTGCTGCTGCTGGTGGCGGTCCTCCTCGCCGCAGGGGACACCGCCGGCCAGCTGTCGGCCAACGAGCGCCTCTTCCGGCTGGCCACCGGACCGACGGTGATCGCCTTCCAGAGCCGGTTCGCCGCCCGCTACGTGGCGGCGTACAGCGCCGGGCTGCTGGCCGGCTCGGCGGTGATGCTGCTGGGGGGCTACGTCGCCTTCCTGATCCTCTTCTCCGGCGCCGCCGCCGCGCGCTTCACCGCCGCCTGGCAGACCGAGGTGAGCCGGGGAGCGCCGGCGCCCGCCGCTCTGCCGGCGGAGCCGTAGCGGCAGCACGGAGGCACGGGTTCGCCGGCCGAAGGGCCGAACTACTTGCGCGTTTGCGCAAACAGTGGAACAATGCCCGCGTGACCGTCAGCATCCAGCTCCCCGACCAGGTCCGGCAGCGGTCCGCCGCGGTTGCGCGCGCCCTGTCGGATCCCAAGCGGCTGTGCGTGCTCGAGTGCCTCGCCGAGAGCGAGCGCTCCGTGTCGGAGCTGTCCCGCGAGGTCGGGTGCCAGGTGCCGAACATGAGCCAGCACCTGGCCGTCCTGCGGTCGGCGGGCCTGGTGACGTCACGCCGTGAGGGGACGAACGTCTTCTACCGTGTCGCCGATCCGCAGATCCTCGAGATCTATCGGCTCCTGGCCAGTGTGGCCGGGTGAGGAGTGCGGCGGCGCAGGCAACAGAGCCACGGGCTCAGATGAGGAAAGGACCAGTTCAGCCGATGTCGAACGTACGAGAGGTGACCGACGCGACCTGGGAGGAGCTCGTCGCCAACAGCGAGAAGCCGGTGATCGTCGACTTCTGGGCCGCCTGGTGCGGTCCGTGCCGCATGGTGGCGCCCGAGGTCGAGAAGCTGGCCGACAAGTACGCCGGCCAGGTGGAGGTGATGAAGCTCGACGTGGACGCGAACCCGCACACCGCGGCCCACTACGGGATCATGAGCATCCCCACCGTCGCCTTCTTCCAGCCGGGACAGCCCCCGCGCGCCGCGGTCGGCTTCCGCCCGGCCGAGATGCTCGAGTCCACCTTCGGCCTGACCGATCAGCAGCAGGCCGAGCAGTCCGCCTAGGCTCCCTCGCCAATCAGGCGCCGATGCGGCCCGAGCCGTCGGCGAGCCGCCCGGATCGACCCCGTATGCCCGCTCCAGCCGGAGCGGGCATACTGCTGCACCGATGCGCCGCCCGCGACTGATCCTCGTCGCACTGGCCCTCGCCCTGGGGCTGGGGGCGTCGCCGCTCGCGTCGACGCCCGCCCTCGCCGAGGGGCTCGAGCTGGTCGGCCACGCACGCTACGACCTGTTGCCGGACGAGGGGCGCATCCGGGTCACGGTCGACTTCCGGGCCACCAACACCACCCCCGACACCGGCGAGGTGCGGACCGTGTACACCGGTGTCAGCCTCGTCATCCACTCCGGAGCCGCCTCCATTCGTGCCGCGGCCGGACCGACGCCGCTCGTCGTGGGAGTCGTGGAGGCGGACGACCGGGTGACGGCAATCGAGGTCGAGTTCGACCACAGCGTCGAGTTCGAGGAGCGCTACGACTTCCGCCTCAGCTACGACCTGTTCGATCCCGGCGGGACGGCCGGGAGGGACCTGCGCATCGGGCGCACCCTGGTCGCATTTCCGGTGTGGGCCTTCGGCTCGGGCGGGACGCCAGGGTCGGTGACGGTGGCCGTGCCCGCCGGCTACACCGCCCGTGTCGAGTACGGCCAGCTCGAGGCCAGGTCGCTGCCCGAGGGTGGTCAGCTGCTGACCGCGCTCGTGGCGGACCCGCTGACGTTCATCGCCTACGTGACCGCCGAGCGACCCGGCGCCTTCACCGAGACACGGGTCGACTCGCCGGTCTGCCGGATCGAGGCCTGCATCCGGGTGCGTGCCTGGGAGGACGATCCCGACTGGGGCGTCGCCACCACCCAGCTGGTGGCCGAGGCGCTCCCCGTCCTCGAGGAGCTGATCGGGCTCGAGTATCCGATCGCGGGACCGCTGACCGTGGAGGAGGCGGCGAGTGGCCGGCTGGGCGACTACGCCGGCATCTTCGACACCTTCGACGACACGGTCCGCATCCGCTACGACGCCGATCCGTTCGTGGCGCTGCACGAGCTGGCGCACGCGTGGTTCAACGGCAAGCTGTACGAGGAGCGCTGGATCGGCGAGGCGTTCGCCTCGTACTACGCCGAACAGGCCGCGCCGCGCCTCGGCCTTTCGGTGGAGGCCTTCATCCTCACCGAAGAGCTGATGGCGGCTCGCATCCCCCTCAACGACTGGGGCGAGATCGGGGTCGAGGACCTGGCGGTGGAGGACTACGCCTACGCCGCCACCTACGAGCTGGGGCGGCTGATCGCCGATCGTGCCGGCCTCGACGGCCTCCAGGTGGTCTGGCGCGCCAGCAGCACCCGCGAGCTCGCCTACCAGCCGATCCACCCGGGCGGCGATTCGCGGCCGGACGTCGTGCTCGCCCAGACCCAGCGCGGCTGGCAGCGGCTGCTCGACCTGCTCGAGGAGCGGACCGAGCGCGAGTACGCCGACCTGTGGGCGGAGTGGGTCATGAACGCCGAGGAGCTCCGGCTGCTCGACGACCGGGAGCTGGCGCGCAACGAGTACCGAACGACCCTGCGCCGCGCCGACGACTGGGAGCTGCCCCGAATCATCCGGTTCCAGCTGTCGAGCTGGCGCTTCACAGACGCGGTCCGGATGCTAGACGAGGCCGAGCGCCTCCTCGGGCAGCGCGACACGATCGCCGGGCTGGCGCGGGTCCTGGCGCTCACCCCACCCGGCGAGCTGCGGTCGCTCTTCGAGGCCGGGGAGATCGACGACGCGGAGCGGCGCGCCGAGGCCGAGATCGCCGCGCTCCAGGCGATCCGCACCGCGCGCCACCGCCTCGACCTGGAGGTCCAGCCGCTCGAGGCGATCGGCCTGCTGGGAACCGATCCAGGTGCGCACCTGGCGGCGGCGATGGGCGCCTACCAGGAAGGCGAGGTCGATCGGGCCCAGCAGGCCGCGGCCGCGGCGCTCGCGGCCCGCGACGGGGCGGACGATGCAGGGCGCAGCCGGGTGCTGGTCGGCTCCGGGACGCTGCTCGCCCTCGACGGTCTGGTGCTGGTGGCACTCGGCATCCGCCGCCAGCGACGGCCGCTCGCCGCCTGACGCGCCGCGACGGCGCGGTCTACCCTACCGTCCACCGTGCAGCGCTCCATCCGCGCCGTCCTGATCGGCACCTTCACCCTGCGCTTCAGCACGGGACTCACCGGCGCCCTCCTCTCCTTCTACCTGGCCCGCCTGCCACAACTGGGCGGCGCCGACGAGGTGAGCGCCACCGCCCTGGGCGCGATGACTGCCACCTACTTCCTGGCCGAGCTGCTGCTGTCCCCCGCCTTCGGCGTGCTGGCCGATCGGATCGGCACGCGACGGGTGATGCAGGTCGGACCGATCTTCGGCGCGGTCGCGGTGGCGGTCACGCCGTTCCTCACCGACCTGCTCCTGCTGGGCGGGACACGCTGGCTGGAGGGAATGGCGGCTGCGGCCAGCATCCCGTCGATCCTCGGCTTCATCGCCGCCTCGACCTCGGGCGACGAGTGGCTGCGCGGACGGGTGGTCGCCCGCTTCGAGGCGGCGACCCTGGCCGGGATCGGCCTGGGCGTGGTGGCCGCCGGCGCGCTCTTCGAGCTGCTGGGGCCAACCGCCTTCCTGCTGAACTCGGGGGTCTACCTCGTCTCATTCCTCATCTACCGCTACGGCGTCATCGAGCCGCCGTCGTCGCCACTGCCCGACGAGGTGCTGGCCCGCGTCAGCCCCGAGCCGAGCCCGCCGGTCGCGACCCAGGGCGCACGGGAGCGCTACTCCCGGCTGCTGCGCAGCAGCCGGGTCTGGCTCCTCGCCCCGACCTGGATCGCGCTCAATGCCATCGTCGGGGTCTGGACCAGCCAGACCGTCTTCCAGCTGGTGAGGCAGCCGAGACGCGAGCTCGACGATCAGCTCCTGATGGGCGGCTTCGAGCCGTGGCAGGTGAGCATCGGCCTGTCCGTCTGGCTGCTGGTCTTCTTCGCGGGCCTCTTCTACTGGGGCAACCGCTTCAAGCGCTACCGCCGCACCACCATCATCGGCATCGGCATCGCGGGCGGGGTGGTCCAGGTCGTGTCGGTCTTCGCCCTCAACCACTCGCTCGGCTGGCCGATCGTGGGGCAGGTCGGGCTGGCCGCGGTGGCCGCCGCCGGGCTGTTCGTACTGGCCGGGGGAACCCCGGCCGCGCTCGGGCTGCTGGCCGACATCAGCGAGGCGCATCCCCGCGACCGCGGCGCGATCATGGGCCTCTACTCCGTATTCCTGGGCGTCGGGCAGGTGATCGGCGCCCTCGTCGGCGGCCCGGCCGCAGACGCGCTGGGCGTGGATGGGCTGCTGTTCACCACCCTGGCGCTGCTGCTGATCGCGCTGCTGCCGCTCCAGCGGCTTCGGGCCAGCGAGCACCTGCTGGAGGCGGCCGAGGTCGCCGCCGAGCGGCAGCGACAGCTCACCGCCCCGACCTCCGGCTCCTGATCGTCGGCTATCCTTCGCGCACCGATGCGCCTCTCCGACCTCTTCTTCACGTCCCTGCGCGAGCCGCCGGCCGAGGCCGAGATGGCCTCGCACCGGCTCCTGGTGCGGGCCGGCTACGTCCGTCAGCTGGGCGCCGGCATCTACTCGCTGCTGCCCCTGGGCTTCCGCGTCAACCGGAAGATCGAGCAGGTGATCCGCGAGGAGATCGATGCCATCGGCGGCCAGGAGATGGAGATGCCGGTCGTCCACCCAGCCGAGCTGTGGAAGGAGTCGGGTCGCTACGCCAAGATCGGGCCCGAGCTGGTCCGCTTCAAGGACCGATCGGGCCGCGACATGGTGCTGGCCATGACCCACGAGGAGGTGGTGGCCGATCTGCTGCGCGACATCGTGCAGAGCTACCGACAGCTGCCGCTGATCGTCTACCACTTCCAGACCAAGTTCCGCGACGAGCCGCGGGCGCGCGGCGGGCTGATCCGAGTCCGCGAGTTCGTGATGAAGGACTCGTACTCGATCGACGTCGACGAGGCGGGCCTGGACCGCTCGTACCGCCTGCACCACGAGGCCTACGAGCGGATCTTCCGCCGGCTCGGGCTCGACACGGTGGCGGTGGGAGCCGATGTCGGCATCATGGGCGGCAGCCTCGCCCACGAGTTCATGGTCCTCAACCCCCACGGCGAGGACACGCTGGTCCTGTGCGACGCGTGCGGCTACGCCGCCAACCAGCAGATCGCCGAGGTCGGCAAGCCCGAGCCTCCCGTCGAGGAGCCGATGCCGACCGAGGAGGTGGCCACCCCCGGCACCGACACCATCGCCTCGCTGGCCGAGCTGCTCGGGGTCGGGACGGATCGGACCGCCAAGGCGGCCTTCTTCGTCACCGGCGACGGGCGGCTGGTGACCGCCATCGTCCGCGGCGACTTCGAGGTCAACGAGACGAAGCTCACCAATGCGGTCAAGGCGGTCGGCGGGCTGCGTCCCGCACAGGCGGAGGAGATCCGGGCCGCGGGCATGGAGCCGGGGTACGGGTCGCCCGTGGGCGCGTCCGGGACGGTGGTCGTGGTCGACGACCTGGCCGCCCGCTCGCCGAACCTGGTCGCGGGGGCGAACCGGGCCGGTTTCCACCTGCGGAACGTGAACGTGGGGCGCGACTTCAGCCCGGACCTGGTGGCGGACATCACCAACGCCCGTGCCGGCGACCCCTGCCCGCGCTGCGGCGGCGAGGTACGCCTGGCGAACGGGATCGAGGTGGGCAACATCTTCAAGCTGGGGGCCGACTTCACCGTCGCCCTGGACGCCACCTTCGTGGCCGAGGACGGGAGCCGGCGCCACCCCATCATGGGCAGCTACGGGATCGGCCTGGGGAGGGCGATGGCCTGCATCGTGGAGGAGCACCACGACGAGAAGGGGATCGCCTGGCCGCGTTTGGTGGCACCCTACGACGCCCACCTGGTCTCGCTCGGAGCCGCGGCGGAGCCGAGCGTCCGCGAGCAAGCCGACGCGCTCTACGCACGCCTGGCCGCGGCCGGCGTCGACGTGCTCTACGACGACCGCGACGAGTCGGCCGGCGTGAAGCTGACCGACGCGGAGCTGCTCGGAATGCCCGTGATCCTGACCGTGAGCCCCCGCTCGCTCGCCGCGGGCGGTGTCGAGGTCACGGAGCGAGCCACGCGCGAGCGCCGCGTGGTGGACGTGGAGGGGGTCGTCACCGAGCTCGCCGCCGCGCAGGGGGCTGGCACGGCACCTGCCTGATCGGGTGGCGGCTGCTCGAACGCAGCCCTACCCCGACTCGCTCACCGGCTCGCCGGTGTCTGTGGGCGGGGGCTGATCAGGGGGGAGCGAGGCCGGGAGCGCGACCTGGAAGCAGGTGTGCCCCGGCCTCGTGTCGACTTCGATCGTCCCGCCGTGGCGCGCCACCACGCTGTGGCTGATGTGGAGGCCCAGACCCGTCCCAACACCGGGTGGCTTGGTGGTGAAGAACGGCTCGAACAGGCGCGGCAGGACATCGTCGGGAATGCCCGGTCCGTCGTCGCAGATGCTGACCTCCACCCCATCGCGGTCGGCCGGCTTGACGCCGATGGTCAGCTCGCCGCTGCCGTGCATCGCGTCGATGGCATTGTCGATCAGGTTGGTCCACACCTGGTTCAGCTCGCTCCCGTAGGCCTCGATCTCCGGGAGCTGCTCGGCGTAGTCGCGACGCACGTTCACCCCGTCGCGGAGCTTGTGGCGCAGGATGACCAGCGTGTTCTCGAGCCCGCGACGGATGTCGACGCGCTGGACCGGGGCCCGGTCAAGGTAGGCGTAGTCCTTGACCGCGCCCACGATCTCGCTGATCCGCTCCGCTGCCATCTCGATCTCGGAGATCAGCGTATCAGCGGCGGCCCCGCCCGCGAGCCAGCGAGCCGCCGCGCCGGCCCGGTCGGCGGGCAGGTCGCCCAGGACCTGCTCCAGCTCCTCCGCCGTCCAGCCGACCGCCACCAGCGCGCCGGCGGCCATCTCCGCGTCCGAGGTGCCGAGCCGCTCCAGGAGCCAAGCTGACGATCCGGCCGCGCCCGTGACCACCGTCGAACGGGCCTTCAGCCTCG
>CAYXZN010000042.1:0-13401 GCA_964469325.1 uncultured Steroidobacteraceae bacterium | reverse complement strand
CCTCCGGCACCAGCGAGCGGGCCTCTACCGGGCGCTCGTGTCCGAGGACGGCGGCTGACGACCCGGCTCGCCCCTCAGGCGCCCGGGCGCTTCCACTCGCTGCCGTCGGCGAACCGTTCCCGCTTCCAGATCGGCAGGCGCTGCTTGATGGCGTCGATGGCCCAACGGTTCGCCTCGTACGCGTCGCCGCGGTGCGGCGCCGCGGTGACGATCGCCACCGCGGCCTCCCCCAGCGGCACGCGGCCGGTGCGGTGGACGACGGCCAGCCGGCAGCCGGGCCAGCGGCGCTCGGCCTCCGCCACCAGCTCCGACAGGACGCGCTCTGCCATCCCCGGATAGACCTCGTACTCGAGCTCCACCACCTCCCTGCCGTCGTCGGACCGGTTGCGGGCACGCCCGATGAAGGTCACCACCGCACCGTGGCCGGCGTCCACGATCCGCTCCAGGCCGGCGACGTCGATCGGCCCCTCGCTGATCTGTGCCGCGCCCCGGCCGAGCGGGGAACCCGCGTCCGCGACATCGGCGCCTCCCGAGACCGGTGGCAGGAAGGCGACCTCGTCGCCGTCGGCGAGCCGCGTGTTCCACTCGGCGTAGGCCCCGTTCCTCGCGCCCCGAACCACGCTTCGGTACGGACTGGCGGCCGGGAAGCGCTCCGCCAGCGCCGACCACGCGTCGTCGAGCGTCCCGCCGGCCGGAAGGTCGACCTGCACCCGGCCTGCGGTCGCCTCGCGCAGCATGGCGAAGGTCCGCACCTCGACTCGCACTACACCGGCACCCCGGTCAGGTAGGTGATCGAGCTGCCCGCGATGGCGCCCGCCGCGACCAGCGCGAGGCCGATGTACAGCAGTCCGGTGCTCGCCTGGAGCGACGGGGCGCGGGAGGCGATCAGCGCAAGGACGGTGATGGCCAGCGGGAGGACGATCCCGACCAGGAGGCGCAGCCAGGTCAGCCAGCCCAGCGGCGGCTCCAGGGCGGGGCCGGGCACGAGGGCGACCGCCGCCGCGAACGCCACCGCCTGCGCGCCGAGCGCCGCCAGCAGGATCCACATCATCCGCCGCAGCGGCTGCGGCGACAGGCGGGGCGTGACCAGGTACCAGTGTCCGAGCAGCATGGCCGCGTTGACCGCGCCGAGGGCCAGGGCGGCGAGGACCAGCTGGGCCGCGAACAGCCCGGGCGACGCCGCGCCGCCCGCGACGGCCAGCACGCCCAGCGCGGCCAGCCCGACGCCGGCCGTCGCCAACGCGAGCCCGCTGCGGGGAAGCTTCAGCATCGACGCGACGAGGTACGCCCCGCAGCCGAGCGCGAAGGTGACCACCAGCGCGCGGCGCGCCTCGGCGGTGGCGGCAGCCGGTACATCGGTGCCCATCTCCGACAGGGCGAGGTCGGAGAGCAGCAGGATGACCGCGAACGCCACCAGCAGCCAGGCCATGAAGAGGCGGTACCCTCGGGTGGTGCCGCCCAGCAGCTCCGTCACGCCGACCACCCCGATGGTGCCCGCCGACAGCGCGGCCCAGAAGATCCAGTTCACGAAGGGAAGCGCCTCGATCGACACCGCAGCCGAGTATACCGACGTCTGGCCGGGACCCCGGATTGGCGGCCGGGAGAAGGCACCCTCCTTGCACCGGGCCCCGGCGTGAGCTCGGCCTACCCGCCCATCGGCGACTACGGAGCCATCGGCGACTGCCGTACCCTCGCCCTGGTCTCACGGACCGGCTCGATCGACTGGTGGTGCCAGCCCCGCTTCGACTCCCCCTCGCTCTTCGCTCGGCTCATCGACTGGCGGCGCGGCGGGGGCCTGTGGATCGAGGCCGACGGGCTGCGCCCCGTGGGCCGCCGCTACCTGGACTCGACCGCTGTCCTCGAGACTCGTCTGGAAACCGACGACGGGGCGCTGAGCGTGACCGACTTCTTAGCGGTCGTCAGCGATCACACCGACGGCCCGACGCCCAAACCGTACGCGCGCCAGAAGCTGGTGCGGCTGATCCAGGCCGATCGGGGCAGGGTCGTGCTGCGCGTGCGCTGCCGGCCGAGACCGGACTTTGCCAGGCACCCGCCGCGCATACGAGCGGCGGACGACGCCGCTCCGCCACACGTGCTCGACGTGGACGACACCGAGGGCCATGACGTCCTACTCCGCTCCACGGTCCCCTGGACCCACATCGATCCGGACGAGGCGGTCGTGGAGGCCACGCTGGCGCCGGGCGAGGCGCTGGGGCTGGTGATCGACTACGGGCCGGGCGACCGCGCCGGCGAGTCGGTCGGCGAGCGGCCCGACCAACGCGATCGGTCCCGCCGACCTGAACTCGCCGAGCTGAACGGTTGGCTCGACGAGACGTTCCGATTCTGGGAGGAGTGGTCCGCGGTCTGTGACTATCGAGGTCCGTACCGGGAGCTGGTGGCACGCAGTGCGATCACTCTGAAGCTGCTCACCTTCCACCCAACCGGCGCCATCGTGGCCGCCGGGACAACCTCTCTGCCCGAGGAGATCGGGGGCTCGCGAAACTGGGACTACCGGTTCACCTGGCTGCGCGATGCCAGCTTCGTCCTCTACGCACTCCACACCCTCGGCTACCGGGACGAGTCGGACGCATTCATGGACTGGCTGTCACGCGCGGAGATGGACCCGCAGCAGCCTCTCGTCCTGTACCGGGTCGACGGCGGCGTGCCCCCCGACGAGCAGATCCTGGAGGCGTTAGAGGGATACCGGGGCTCGCGGCCGGTGCGGGTCGGGAACGGCGCCGCCCGCCAGCGGCAGCTCGACATCTATGGAGAGGTGCTCGACGCGGCGTACCTCGACGTCAAGGCCGGCAGCCAACTGCGGGACGACGAGTGGCGCCTGCTGTCGGCGCTCGCGGACGCGGCGTCCGAGCAGTGGACGCTCCCCGACACCTCCATCTGGGAGGTGCGTGGCGGCGATCTCCACTTCACCTACTCGAAGGTGCTGTGCTGGGTGGCGATGGACCGAGCCGTACGGCTCGGGGAGATGACCGACCGCGCCGACGCAGAGTCAGAGCGGCTCGAGCGGTGGCGCCGTGTCGCGGAGGAGATCCGCTCGGCGGTGATGGAGCAGGGGCGTCGCGAGGACGGCGCCTTCGTCCAGTACTTCGGGTCGGACCGCATCGACGCGTCGGCGCTCGTCTTCCCGCTGGTGGGTTTCGTCAGCGGCCGCGGCCCGTCGGCTCGCGCCACACTGGCGGCGGTGCGCCGCGAGCTCGAGCACGACGGGTGTCTGGTCGCGCGCTACCGACCCGACGAGGGGATCGAGGGGGTGTCCGGTGGAGAGGGCGCGTTCCTGATCTGCAGCTACTGGCTGTGCGACAACCTCGCTCTGCAGGGCAAGATCGACGAGGCTGAGCGTCGCTTCGAGGAGCTGTCCGCGCTGTCGAACGACCTCGGCCTGTTCAGCGAAGAGTGGGATCCGGATGAGCGACAGGCGCTGGGGAACTTCCCGCAGGCCTTCACCCACATCGCTCTCGTCAGCACCGCCCACAACCTGGAGCGCGCGAACGAAGGCCGCCTCCACACGGGACGGGTCCGCGGCTCAGCACGACACGAGTGAGGCCGCGGCAACACCGGTCAGGAGCCCCCGGCCAGGCTTCCCGTCAGACCGATCTCCACCTGCCCATCGACCACCCGGGTCGGGAAGGTCTCGACCGGCTCGGTTGCCGGCGGGACGACCGCCGCGCCGCTGCGGACGTCGAAACAGCCGCCGTGCCAGGCGCAGACCAGCACCTCGTCGCGCGGGTCGAAGCCCGCCTCCGTCAGCGGGAAGTCGCGGTGCGAGCAGTTGTTCTGGACCGCGAAGAACTCGCCGGCGTGCCGGACCAGCACCACGGGCGTGCCATCGATCTCGACCGGCACCAGCTCCCCGTCGCGCAGCGCATCGGCGGGGAGCACGCGGACGTAGCGGGTGCCGGCGAGCGTCATCGGCGGCAGAGGGCTAGAGCGGCCGGACCAGCGCCAGCAGGCGGGGCTCGGTCATGTCCTCGATCGACCAGCGCAGGCCTTCGCGGCCGAGACCCGAGTCCTTCACGCCGCCGTAGGGCATCTGGTCGGTGCGCCAGGTCGGGACGTCGTTGACGATCACGCCGCCCACCTGGAGCTCGTCGTGGGCCAGCAGAGCGTGCTCGAGTGAGCCGGTGAAGACCCCCGCCTGGAGGCCGAACTGGCTGTCGTTGATCTCGGCCAGGGCATCGGCGAAGGTCGGGACCGGGAACAGGTTGACCACCGGCGCGAAGACCTCCTCGCCGCACACGCGGGCGTCCCTCGGGACGTCGACCAGCACCGTCGGGGCGTAGAAGCGGCCATCGGCACGGCCGCCGGCCAGCGCCCGCGCCCCGCGCGCGAGCGCCTCGTCGACCCACTCGCTCGTCCGCCGCACCGCCTTCTCGTCGACCATCGGCCCCAGGTCCGTGGCCTCACTCGACGGGTCGCCCATCTTCACCTCGCTCACCTTCTCCACGAAGCGCCGCTCGAACTCGGGGTAGACGGACTCGACCACGTAGATGCGCTGCACGCTGATGCACACCTGGCCGGCGTAGGCGAAGCTGCCGAAGACCAGCCGGCTCACCGCCCAGTCGAGGTCGACCTGGTCGTCGACGATCGCCCCCGCGTTGCCGCCCAGCTCCAGCACCACCTTCTTCTTGCCGGCCTGGGCCTTCATCTTCCAGCCCACCGACGGGCTGCCGGTGAAGCTCAGCAGCTTGAACCGCTCGTCCGCCACCAGCCGGTCCCCGGTCTCGCGGTCCATGGGCAGGATGCTGACCGCGCCGGGGGGGAGATCAGTCTCGGCGATGAACTCGGCGATGCGCAGCATCACCAGCGGGTCCTTGGAGGGCGGCTTGAGCACTATGGAGCAGCCGGCGGCGATCGCCGGCGCCACCTTGTGCGCGGCCAGGTTGAGCGGGAAGTTGAAGGGGCTGATCCCCGCCACCGGGCCCACCGGGTAGCGGCGCACGACCCCGCTGCGACCGCGGTTGGCGGCGCTCCAGTCGAGCGGCAGCCACTCCCCGTTGATCCGCAGCGCCTCCTCCGCGGCGGTCCGGAAGGTGAGCGCCCCGCGTGCCACCTCGCCCCGGGCGTCGCGGATGGGCTTGCCCGACTCGCGCGTCAGCAGCTCTGCCAGCTCGTCCGCGTGCTCGCTGATCCGCTGCGCGACGTGGGCCAGCGCGTCGCGCCGCTCGTAGCTCGCCAGCCGGCGCGTCTTCGCGAACGCCTCGACCGCCGCGGCGGTGGCGCGCTCCAGCTGCTGGGGACCGGCCTGGAAGGTGGTCGCCACCAGCTCGTCGGTGGCCGGGTTGCGTATCTCCAGCGGCGTCCCCGCCTCCACGAACTCGCCGGCCAGGTAGATCGGGACGGTCGGGGCTTCGACCCGGGTCGTCATGCGCCCCATTCTACGTCCGTGCCTATGATCGGACGGTGAGCCCCCTCTTCCTGGCCATCGAGGTCGGGGTCGTCGTCTTCTTCGGGCTGGCCGCCTGGGCCGCCCTGCGCCGGGGACGCCTCCCCTTCCTCGAGCTGCTGAGCGCGGCCGCCTTCGGGCTGCTGCTGGAGGAGGGTGACCAGCTCATCTTCCAGACCTACCACTACGCCCCCGACTGGCTGCTGGTCGTCGACCGGGCGCCCATCGCGATCGGCCTCACCTGGGCCCTGATCATCGCCGGCGCCATGCGCATCACCGACGCGCTGGGGGTTCGACGCCGCTACGCGCCGTTCAGCGACGCGTTGCTGGCGATCAGCCTCGACTTCGCATTCGACGCGGTCGCCATCCGCCTCGGCCTGTGGACCTGGGTCGGCATCGGCCCGGACCAGGGCTGGTTCGGGGTGCCGATCGCGAACTTCTACGCCTGGCTGTGGGTCACGTTCGCCTTCAGCCTTCTGAGCCGATGGGTACGAGACGGGGCCGCCGATCGCCCGCGCCTGGGCTGGCTCCAGGTGGGGGTGCCGATCCCCGCCTTCGGCATCCTCCTGGCCGCCATCGCCGTCTTCGCGGTGCTGAAGCCGCTGACCGATCCGGCCCCGGGCGGGGGCGGTGGCCTCTTCCTGCTCAACCTGCTCGCCTTCGTGGCCATCGCCGGCTGGGGCGTGTGGGGGCCGGACCGCGGCCGGCCCGACGGTGCGGCGGAGGCGATGCTCGACCTGCGGCTCTCCTTCGCGGTGCGGCTGGCGATCCACCTCCTCTTCCTGGTCGCCTTGATCGTGGCCGACATCGCCGCGCAGCTGCCGGTGCTGCTGGCGGTGGCCCTGCTGCTGCTCTCGGCCGAGCTGCCCCTGGCGCGGCTGGCCCTGGGGCGGACGGCGGCTCCTCCGGCGGTCCGACCGCGGCCATCGGCTGAGCTACCGTAACGCCGTGCAGCTCCCCGCCCTCGCCGAGGCCGATCTCGACGCCACCGTCGGCCACCTCCGCGAGCTGATCCGGATCCCCAGCGTCAATCCGCCCGAGCTGACCGAGGGGGCCGGCGGCCGCGATCCGCGGGGAGCCGAGACGGCTGCGGCCCGCTACTGCGCGGAGGTGCTGGGCGGGGCGGGCATCGAGGCCGAGGTGGTGGAGTCGGCTGGCGGGCGGGGGAGCTGCGTGGCGCGCCTGCGCGCCACGGGCCCGGAGCAGGCGCCCCCGCTGATCCTGCTCAGCCACCTGGACGTGGTGCCGGTGGATGCCGACGCCTGGTCCCGCGACCCGTTCGGCGGAGAGCTGGTGGACGGGGTGGTCTGGGGACGGGGCGCGGTCGACATGAAGGACATGGTCGCCATGGAGCTGGCGGTGATGCTGGCCCTCAAGCGCTCCGGCACCGAGCTGTGCCGGGATGTCATCTTCGCCGCCGTCGCCGACGAGGAGGCGGGCGGCACTGCAGGGGCCCGCTTCCTGGTGGACGAGCGGCCCGACCTGTTCACCTCGGAGGCGGGAACCGCCGCGGCGGCGATCAACGAGGTCGGCGGCTACTCGCTGACCCTCGACGGCCGCCGGCACTACACCATCCAGGTGGCGGAGAAGGGGATCGTCTGGACCCGCATGCGCGCGACCGGGACCGCCGGCCACGGCAGCATGCCCCACGACGACAACGCCGCCGTCCACCTCGCCGAGGCGATCGCACGGCTCGCCCGCTACGCCCAAGAGCGGCCCGCGCGGCCGATCCCCACCGTGCGCGCCTTCTTCGACGGGCTGGGCCTGGGCGAGGTCTGCGGGCTCGCGGTCCGCGACCCCCGTGCGGCCTCCGCGCTCCTCGTCGAGCGCGTGGCCGACCCGGTCCTGCGCAGCTCCCTGGACGCCATGCTCCGCGACACCGTCAGCCCCACCGTGCTGCGGGCGGGCAACAAGGTCAACGTGATTCCCGGCCGCGCCACCGCCGAGCTCGACGTGCGAACCCTGCCGGGCACGGACCCCGACACCCTGCTGCGCGAGCTCCAGGAGGTGGCCGGCGACCACGTCCGCCTGGAGGCGATCCTGTCCCTGCCGCCGGTCGAGTGGCCCGCCGACGCCGAGATCGTGGGCCTGATGCTCGACGCGCTCCGCCGCGCCGACCCCGACGCCACCCCGCTGCCGATGATGACTACCCCAGCCACCGACGCCAAGGCGCTGTTGGCGCTGGGCATCCCGACCTACGGCTTCGCCCCGCTTCGGCTCGATCCCGACACGCCGTTCCTGTCGCTCTTCCACGGCCACGACGAGCGTGTGCCGGTGTCGGCCATCGCCTTCGGCCTGCCGGTGCTGCTCGAGGTCGTGGCCCGCTACGCCGCACGAGGCTCGTCTGCCGACTGAGCGGTGGATCGGAGCTTGCACGCTCCTCGGCTATACTCGGCCATCAACCGTAAGCCGCACTCACCGATGCCCAACCAGACCGATACCGCCGCGCGCGGAGGCGCGCCGCCGGTGATCGCGTTCGTCTTTCCCGGCCAGGGTTCCCAGTACGTCGGCATGGGCGGAGCGCTCCTGGAGCGCTCCGCCGCCGCGGCGCGCGTCTTCGAGCGGGCCGATGTCGCGCTCAGCTTCCCGCTGTCCAGGCTGATCCTCGAGGGTCCCGCCGAGGAGCTCGACCAGACCGTCAACGCGCAGCCGGCGATCCTCGCCACCAGCGTCGCGTTCCTGGAGGCGCTGCGCGAGCAGGCCGAGCAGGCCGGGGTGGAGGTCGAGCCGCGCATCCTCGCCGGCCACTCGGCGGGGCAGTACGCCGCCGCGGTGGCCGCCGACGCGATCGACTTCGAGTCGGCGGTGCAGCTCGTCCGCGAGCGCGGGCGGATCATGCAGGAGCAGGGCATCGAGGGCGGCATGGGAGCCGTGATCGGCCTCTCCGACGAGCAGGTGCACGAGATCGTGGAACAGGCTCGCGAGCACGGCGAGATCAGCGTGGCCAACCTGAACGCCCCGGGCCAGATCGTCCTGTCGGGGGTGGTCCCGGCCCTCGTCTTCGCCCTCGAGATGAGCAAGACCGTGGGGGCGCGCCGCGCGGTGCAGCTGACAGTCAGCGTGGCCAGCCACTCGCCGCTGATGCGCCGCGCCCGGACGGAGTTCAGCCAGATCCTGGCCCACGTGCCGTTCCGCCCGCCCCGGATCCCCCTGCTCGGGAACGTCCACGCCAACGTGATCAGCACCGCCGAGGGGCTGCGCGACGAGCTGTCCGAGCACCTCGTCCACGGGGTGCAGTGGACCGCTTCCGTGCGACACATGGTGGCCGATGGCGTGACCGACTTCGTGGAGGTGGGTCCCGGCCGGGTTCTGACCGGCCTGATCAAGCGGATCACGCCCGAGGCGGCTGCCCACGCCGTCGACGGAGCGTCGCGCCTGCCCTGGCTGCCGGGACGGCCGGAGGCCACGTCCGAGGGCGTCGAATGAGCGCCCGCCGCGTCGCGGTGACCGGCCTGGGCGTCGTCTCCCCGGTCGGCATCGGTGTCGACGAGGCCTGGGGCAACCTGGTCGCCGGCCGCTCCGGGGTGGCCGACATCACCCTCTTCGACGCCAGCGCCTACCCGGTCCACGTGGCGGGCGAGGTCAAGGGCTTCGACGCCACCCGCTACATGGACGCCAGGGACGCTCGCCGGCACGACCGGAACACGCACTTCGCGGTGGCGGCCTCGGGCGAGGCGCTGCGCCAGGCGGGGCTCCTGAACGGCGACGGCAAGGTCGACCGCGGCCAGGCCGATCCGGATCGATTCGGGATGGTGGTCGGGACCGGCATCGGCGGGATCGGGATGATCACCGACGGCCTGAACACGCTGCGCGACCGGGGACCGGACCGGGTCAGCCCGTTCCTGCTGCCGCACATGATCCCGGACGCGGCATCGGGAATGGTCGCCATCCAGTACGGGATCCGCGGCCACAACATGGCGGTCGTCAGCGCCTGTGCGACCGGCGGCCACGCCATCGGCGAGGCGGCCGAGGCGATCGTCCGCGGCCAGGCAGACCTGATGCTCGGCGCGGGGACCGAGGCGGTGGTGGTCCCGCTGGCGCTGGCCGGCTTCCAGCAGATGAAGGCGCTCGGCACGCCGCGCGACCCCGACACCGGCGAGTACGATCCCGCCGCAGCCTCCCGCCCGTTCGACGCCACTCGCGACGGCTTCGTGCTCAGCGAGGGGTGTGCGGTGCTGGTGCTCGAGGAGCTGGAGCACGCGCTGGCACGCGGGGCGCGACCGCTCGCCGAGGTGATCGGCTACGGGTCGTCGGCCGACGCGTTCCACATGGCGGCGCCGGCGGAGCGCGGCGAGGGGAACCAGCGGGCGATGCGGGCCGCGCTGGACCGCGCCGGGATCGAGCCGACCGCGGTGGACTACATCAACGCCCACGGGACCAGCACTCCGCTCAACGACCGTTACGAGAGCATGGCCATCGAGGCCGTGTTCGGCGACCACGCGCGGCGGATGGCGGTCAGCAGCACCAAGTCGATGACCGGCCACATGATGGGCGCCGCGGGCGCGTTCGAGGCGTTCACGTGCGTGAAGACCATCGAGACCGGCTGCATCCCGCCCACCATCAACCTCCGCCACCCCGATCCGGAGCTGACGCTCGACTACGTGCCGAACGAGGCACGCGCCGGGGACGTCCGGGTCGCACTGTCGAACTCGATGGGCCTCGGGGGCCACAACTCCACCGTCGCCTTCCGCCGCCACACCGGATGAGCGCCCGGGATCCGGCTCGTCGAGTGGTCGTCACCGGCATCGGCGCCGTCACTCCCATCGGCAACGACGCGCCCGCCTTCTGGGAGAGCCTGGTGGCCGGGCGCAGCGGCGTCGGCCGGATCACCTCCTACGACCCGTCGGGCGAGGAGGTCCAGATCGCGGCCGAGGTGAAGGGCTTCGACCCGAGGGAGCAGATGGACTTCAAGGCCGCACGGCGGATGAGCCGATTCAGCCAGCTGGCGGTCGCCGCCGCCAACGAGGCGATCGCCGACGCCGAGCTGCCGATCAGCGACGCCAACCGGGACGACATCGCGGTGGTGATCAACACCGGCGGCGGCGGCATCGGCGACGTGGCCCTCGGCGCCCAGGTGTACCTGGAGCAGGGCGGCAAGCGGGTCAGCCCGTTCATGGTGCCCATGCTGTCGCCGTCCATGGCGGCCTGCCAGGTGAGCATGCAGAACGGCCTGCGGGGCCCGGTGATCACCAGCGTGGCGGCCTGCGCCTCGGGCGTGCAGGCCTTCGTGGAGGCGCAGCGGCTGATCGAGCGCGGCGACGTGGAGGTGGTGATCGCCGGCGGCACCGAGAGCGCCATCCTGCCGGTCGCCTTCGCCGCGCTGGCCAACATGGGCGCGCTGTCGACCCGCAACGATGCCCCCGAGAAGGCGTCGCGGCCGTTCGACGCGGAGCGCGACGGGTTCGTCTTCGGCGAGGCGGCGGGCGCGACCATCGTGGAGTCCGTTGCGCACGCCGAGCGTCGCGGCGCGACGGTCTACGCCGAGCTGCTGGGCGGAGCGCTGACCGCCGACGCGTTTCACATCAGCGCCCCCGACCCGGAGGGCCACGGGGCGCGCAAGGCGATGGAGCGGGCCCTGCGCGACGCGCAGGTGGCGCCCGACGATGTGGACCTGGTCGTGGCCCACGGGACCAGCACTCCGCTCAACGACGCGACGGAGAGCAAGGCGATCCGCGACGCGTTCGGCGAGCACGCGTACCGGCTGATGGTCACCAGCAACAAGTCGATGATCGGCCACACCCTGGGCGCCGCCGGAGCGATGAGCGCGCTGGAGGCGATCCTGGCCATCCACCACGGCGTCGTGCCGCCCACCATCAACTACCAGACGCCCGATCCCGCCTGCGACCTCGACTACGTCCCCAATGAGGCGCGCAAGGCCGATGTCGACGTCGCGATCGTGAACGGCTTCGGCTTCGGCGGGCAGAACGCGGTCAGCGTCTTCCGTCGCTACGAGAGCTGACCGGCCCCCGCGGCACTCACGAGCCCTATCCCGCGCCGCTAGACCAGTCGCCGACCAGTCTGCGGGGGCAGAAGGAGCCGCGTAGCCGGCGGTACGCTCCGGCGCCGGACCATCGGCCCCCTCGGTGAGGCCTCGCTCCGCGCGCAGTATCCGGCCATGAGCGCGCAGCTGTCGGCGCCATGACCGAGGTCAACGGCCTTCGGCTCGCCTACCGCGGCCTGGTCGCCGGCCTGGCGGGCGGCTACATCTGGCTGGCTGCCGCCATGCTTGTGTCGGGCGGCCTGGGCGACCCGCTCGCCCCGCTCCGCCTGCTCGGTGCCCTGGCGCCGGCCGAGGTGACCACGGCGCCGACCCGCGACTGGGTGCTCCCGTCGCTGGCTGTCTGGCAGCTGGGGGCGGGCGGGATCGGCATCGGCTTCGCCTACTTCTTCGCCCGCTACTTCACCGTCCGGGCAACCCTGGCGCTCGCGTCCGTCGCGTTCGCCGTCCTCGCCTGGCTGCCCATCGTCCAGGGCGTCAACGCCGGCTACGCGCTGCTGCCGGCCAGCATCCTCTACGGCGCCACGCTGGGACTGGCGCTGCCAACTCGAGGCGAGGTGCTGCGCCGTCGGGGTGGCGAGACGGTCGGGAACGGTCAGCCACCCTCGTCCGGGTCGCCTGTCACGTAGAGCTCCGGCTCGAAGCGGGGACCGCGGCCGGGCAGCGACGCCACCCAGTCGCGCAGGGCGCTCTCGACGGTGGTGAAGGCGAGCTCGTCCCACGGGATCTCGTCGGGTCCGAAGGCCTGCACCTCGCTCGTCTCCGCCGCGGGCAGCGGCTCGCCCCCGACCACGTTCGCCTCGAAGGCGATCGTCACGATGCCGGCGTGCGGGCGCGAGTAGACGCCCATCAGCCGCCCGATCTCGACGCGTAGCTGCGTCTCCTCCTCCGTCTCTCGGCGCGCGCCCTCCTGCGCCGACTCCCCGACCTCCAGGAAGCCTCCGGGAAGCCCCCAGCGGCCCAGGGCCGGCTCGATCGAGCGTCGGGCGAGGTAGACCCGCCCCTCCGCGACCGGCACGCAGGACACGACCACCCGGGGGTTGCGCCAGGTCACATGCCCGTCGGGGCAGACGAGGCGCGGCACGTGATCGGCCTCGAGGACGCGCTCCTCCACGCTCTTCCCGCAGGCCGGGCAGAACCGCGGCTCCTCGCCCAGGGTGACGGGGAAGGTCGAGCTCGCGTCGCGTTCCGGCACCCCGCGATGGTACCGGCGCGGGCCCGCGCGGGTGGCGTCGGTAGAATGCGCCCATGAACCTCGCCCTGAACGACGCGGAGCGTGAGCTGCTGCTCCGGGTGCTGGACGACGAGCTCGCTCGCCTGAAGAGCGAGATCTACCGCACCGACACCTGGGAGTACAAGGAGCAGCTGAAATCCCGCGAGGACCTGCTGGTGGGGATGATCGACCGCCTCCGCGGCGCGGGACGGTCCGAGGCGGGCTGATCGGCCCGTATCGGCGCAGAGCAGACATGACCGAGCCTCGACTCCCGCCCGTGCGCCTGTACAACTCGCTCGGCCGGCGGCTCGACCTGCTCGAGCCGGTCACGCCCGGGCGGGTCACGATCTACACCTGCGGCAGCACCGTGTACCGCTACGCGCACATCGGCAACCTGCGGACCTACCTGTTCGGCGACCTGCTGCGACGCACGCTGGAGTACCTGGGCTACCAGGTCTTCTACGCCAAGAACATCACCGACGTCGGCCACATGCGCGCCACCGGCGAGGACCCGATCCTGACCGCGGCCGAGGTGGAGGGAAAGCCGCCGGAGGAGATCGCCGAGTTCTACACCGCCGCCTGGCTGGAGGACGAGCGCGCGCTGAACATGCTCTCGGTCGAGGTGATGCCCAAGGCGACCGACCACATAAGCGAGATGATCGAGCTCACCCAGCGGCTGCTCGAGAAGGGGCTGGCGTACGAGGTCAACGGCAACGTCTACTTCGACGTGTCGGAGTTCCCCGGCTACGGGAAGCTGTCCGGGCAGCGGCTCGAGGAGCAGAAGGCCGG
>CAYXZN010000041.1:0-13684 GCA_964469325.1 uncultured Steroidobacteraceae bacterium | reverse complement strand
GGCCGGGGTCGAGGATCCCGAGGAGAAGCGGCGGATCATCGGCGACGAGTTCATCAGGGTGTTCGAGGAGGAGGCGGCGAAGATCGGGCAGATCGACTTCCTCGTGCAGGGGACGCTCTACCCCGATGTCATCGAGTCGACCACCGCCGAGACGAAGACGGCGCAGAAGATCAAGACCCACCACAACGTCGGCGGCCTGCCGCCGGACCTGCGCTTCCGGCTCATCGAGCCGCTGCGCTACCTGTTCAAGGACGAGGTGCGGCGGGTGGGCATCGAGCTCGGCCTGCCGGACCCGATGGTGCTCCGCCAGCCGTTCCCGGGTCCCGGCCTGGCGATCCGCGTGATCGGCGAGGTGACCCCCGACCGCCTGGAGACGGTGCGCGAGGCGGACTGGATCGTGATCGACGAGATCAAGGCCGCCGGCCTGTACCGCGAGCTGTGGCAGAGCTTCGCGATCCTGACGCCGATCGACACCGTGGGCGTGATGGGCGACGGCCGCACCTACGCCAACGTGGTCGCCATCCGCGCCGTGACCAGCGACGACGGGATGACCGCCGACTGGGCCCGCCTGCCGTACGAGGTGCTGGCCAGGATCAGCAGCCGGATCGTCAACGAGGTGGCCGGCGTGAACCGGGTCGTGTACGACATCAGCTCCAAGCCGCCGGCCACCATCGAGTGGGAGTAGCGTCGGAGGTCGATGCCGATGGCGGTGCTCTGCCCTGGTGAGCACGAGGCGTGAGCGCGCTCCCGCCGAACAGACGACTGGCCGTCGCCCGCGCCCTGCTGCTGGTGAGCGGGACCACCTTCCTGGTGGTCGGGACCCTGGTGGCGCCGCTCTTCTTCCCGTACCTGCTGGTAGCGGCCGCCATGGCCGCGGTCGCCGCCGGGCTCCTGCGCCGGGCCGAGTCGCCGCTGCTGGCGGTGGCGGTCGGCTCGTTCAGCCTGATCGTCAGCCTGCTGCTGCTCAGCGGGGCGGGCGACGAGCGCTCGGGGCTGGGACTGATCGGCGGCCTGGTGCTGCTGGCATCGGGCGGCGGAACGCTGGCCATCGTCTACCTCGACGCGGACCGCCTCGTCCCGCCTCCCGGCCGCGGGGACGGTAGGATCTCCGGGTGAGCCCACCCGCCCGAGCCCGCTGATCGCGTTGTCGACCTGGTTCGACAAGCTGCTCGAGGAGCTCCAGCAGCGGCAGCAGGAAGCCGATGCCCGTCGCGAGGGCCGGCCGGTCGACGCCGGCCGCGCCCGCCGCCGGGGCGGCGCCCCGCCCTTCGGCGGCCCGGGTCGTGGCGACGACGGCTGGGCGCCGATCCGGCGCTGGATCCTGATCGGCCTCGTCGTCGTCGGCCTGCTGGTGGCGCTCAGCCTGGCGAGCGGGCTGGTGGGGCTGGTCACCGACCTGTGGTGGTACGAGTCGCTCGGCCTGCGCAGCGTCCTCACCACCCGCCTGCTCGCCCAGGTCGGGCTCTTCGTCGCGGGAGCGGCAGCGTTCGCCCTGCCGGCGGTGGCGAGCATCTTCGCCGCCCGTCGCCTGGCCCCGCAGGCACCGGTGCGCCGGCTCGGAAGCTTCGAGCTGCCGGACGCCTCCCGCGCCGTCACGTGGGCGCTGCTGGCGGTGGTGGCCTTCGCCGCCCTCGTGTCGGGCGGGGCGTGGTCGGGGCGGTGGGAGACCATCCTGCTGTTCCTCAACGGCGAGTCGTTCGGGGTCAGCGACCCGTACTTCGGCCGCGACATCGGCTTCTACGTCTTTGACCTGCCCTTCTGGGGGTTCCTGCGCGGCTGGGCGGTCACCTCTCTGATCGTGATCGGCCTGCTGACCGCGGGAGCCTACGCGGCCGGGGCGATGCGCTGGCAGTTCCGGCTCACCGCGCCGGTGCGGGCGCACCTGTCGATCCTGGGGGCGCTGCTGCTGGTCGGCTTCGCCGTCGGCTACCAGCTCGACATCTACGAGCTGAGCTACTCGACCCGGGGCATCGACGGGACGATGCAGGCGCTCGCCTACACCGACCAGAACGCCCAGGTGCCCGCCTACTGGATCCTGACCGGGGTGGCGCTGGTCGCGGCCGCCCTTCTGCTGGCCAACATCTGGTTCCGCACCCTGTGGCTGCTGGCGCTGGCCGGCGGCGCGTGGCTGATCCTGTCGTTCGCGGTCGGGACCCTGTACCCCGGCGCCGTCCAGCGCCTGGCGGTGGAGCCCAACGAGCAGAACGTGGAGCGGCCGTTCATCGCCCGCCACATCGAGGCCACGCGGGCCGCCTTCGCCCTCGACCGCTTCGAGTCGCGCCGCTTCTCCGGGGACGCCCCGCTCACCCGGGAGCTCTTCGACGCGGAGGCGGAGACGCTGAACAACCTGCGGCTGTGGGACTACCGCCCCCTGTTGCTCACCTTCGGGCAGGACCAGATCCTCCGCCGCTACTACAACTTCGTGGACGTGGACATCGACCGCTACCAGGTCTCCGGCGAGCAGCGGCAGATCATGCTCAGCGCGCGCGAGATCGACATCGAGCGCCTCGACGAGTCGGCCAAGAGCTGGACCAACGAGCGGCTCGTCTTCAGCCACGGCTACGGGATCACCGCCGTGCCGGTCAACGCCGTCACGCCCGACGGGCGCCCCGATTACCTGGTCAGCGGCATCAACCGCGAGCCGCGGCTGCCGGTCGGCGAGCCGCGCATCTACTTCGGCGAGATCGACAACCGCTACGTGGTGGTCCCCAGCGGCACGGCGGAGTTCGACTACCCGCTGGAGGACCGGGATGCCGTCACCCGCTGGTCCGGGGAGACGGGCGTCGGCCTCGACAGCCCCATCAGCCGTCTCCTGTTCGCCATGCGCTTCGGCGACCTGAACTTGCTGATCACCGACCAGGTGACCGACGAGAGCCAGATCCTGTTCCGCCGCGCCATCGGCCAGCGGGTCCCCGAGATCGCCCCCTTCCTGGCCTACGACCGCGACCCGTACCTCGTCAGCGCCGCGGGTCGCATCTACTGGCTGTGGGACGCGTACACGCTCAGCGACCGCTACCCCAACGCCCAGCCGCTGGCAGCCGGCTCGCGGTTCGCCGGCGCCAACTACCTCCGCAACAGCGTGAAGGTCGCGGTCGACGCCTACGACGGCTCCGTCCGCTTCTTCGTCGCCGATGAGGCCGATCCGATCATCGCGGCCTACCGGCGCATCTTCCCGGCCCTGTTCGAGCCGCTGTCGGCGATGCCCGACGAGCTGCGGGCGCACGTCCGCTACCCGGAGGACCTGTTCAGCGCGCAGGTCCAGTCGCACCTCGTCTATCACGTCGCGCCCGACGACCGCGGAGCCGACACCTTCTTCCGCAAGGAGGACGTCTGGTCGCTGCCCGAGGAGCAGGTGGCGCAGGAGGGCGGCGGGGTCACCAACGAGCCGTACTACGTGATCATGCGCATCCCCGGCGAGGAGGAGGTCGAGTTCGTCCTGATCCAGCCGCTGGTGGCCGCCAACCGGCCAAACATGATCGCCTGGATCGCGGCACGGATGGACGGCGAGCACTACGGCGAGGTGATCAGCTTCGAGTTCCCGAGCGACACGACCACCCACGGCCCGGCCCAGGTCGAGGCGCGGATCGACCAGGACGACACCATCAGCGCCCAGTTCTCGCTGTGGGACCGCGCCGGCTCGCGGGTCATCCGCGGCAACCTGATCGTGCTGCCGATGGGCGACTCAGTCCTCTACATGGAGCCGATCTTCCTCCAGGCCACCCAGTCGCGCTTCCCCGAGTTCGTGCGGGTGATCTTCGTCAGCCAGACCCGCGTCGCGTTCGCCGAGACGGTGGAGCAGGGGCTGCGCCAGATCCTGGGCGAGGCGCCGGTGCCGCCGCCCGAGGAGCCCGAACCGCCGGACGACGGCGAGCCGCCCGACGACGGCGAGGTGCCCGGCGACGCGGCGGCGCTGGTGGCCCGCATGCAGCAGCTGTACGCCGAGGCCCAGCAGGCGCTGCGAGCCGGTGACCTGGCCGAGTACCAGGCGCGTCTCGAGGAGCTCGAGCGGGTGCTGGACCGGCTGGCCGAGCTGGTCGGGACCCCCTCGCCCTCCCCGGGAGGCTGATCGGGAACCGATGGAGGTGCTCGTCCTGGGCTCGGGGGCTCGCGAGCACGCCCTCGCCTGGCGGCTGGCCCGCGACGAGCGCGTCCGACGCGTCCGGATCGCGCCGGGCAACGCCGGCACGGCGGCGGTCGGTGACAACGTCGCCGATCTCGATCCGGCGGACCCGCGTGGCGTCGCACGCTACGCGTCGCGCGAGCGGATCGGCCTGGTGGTGGTGGGGGCCGAGGCGCCGCTGGCGGCCGGGGTGGCGGATGCGCTCGAGCAGGCGGCGATCGGCGTGTTCGGGCCCAGCCGTGCGGCGGCCCGGCTCGAGTGGTCGAAGGCCTACGCCCGCAGTCAGCTGAGCCGCGCCGGCGTGCCGGTCGCCGACGGCGAGGACTTCGCCGACGCGGCGGCCGCCGGAGCCTACGCGCGCCGTCGCTGGGAGGCGGGACGGCCGGTGGTGGTCAAGGCCGACTGGCTGGCCGCGGGCAAGGGAGTGGTCATCCCCGAGTCGGCCGACGAGGCCGCGACCGCGGCCGAGCGGCTGCTGGCCGAGGGGCCCGACGGCGGGCGGGTGGTGGTCGAGGAGCGGCTGGCGGGGCGCGAGGTGTCGCTCTTCGCGCTCGTCTCGGGCGAGACGGCGGTCCCGCTCGGGGCGGCCTGCGACTACAAGCGGCTGCGCGACGGCGACGAGGGACCGAACACCGGCGGCATGGGCGCCTACAGCCCGGTGCCGTGGTTCGATGCTCGGAGCGTCGAGCAGGCGACCGGCGAGCTGCTCGAGCCGGTTGCCTGGCGGATGGCGCGCGACGGGGTTCCGTACCGCGGCGTGCTGTACGCCGGGCTGATGGTCACCGACCGGGGGCCGTTCGTCCTCGAGCTGAACGCCCGCCTCGGCGACCCGGAGGCGCAGGTGCTGCTGCCGATGCTGGACGGCGATCTCGCCGCCGCGCTGGCCGGCACGGCCGCCGGGGACCGGGCCGCGATGGAGTCGGCAGTCGGCTGGCGGTCGGGCGCCGCGGTCGGGGTCGTGCTCGCGTCCGAGGGCTACCCGGACCAGCCGGTCACCGGACGAACCGTGGGCGGCGCCGAGCCGGCCACGCCGGCGGACTCGGGGCCGCTGCTCGTGTTCCACGGCGGCACGCGGCTGCGCGACGGGCAGCTCGAGAGCAGCGGCGGCAGGATCGCCACCTTGGTCGGGATCGGGGCGGACCTGGGTGCGGCACGGGAGATCGCCTACCGCGGCTTGGCGGAGTGCCGCCTCGACGGCGGTCACTACCGGACCGACGTGGCGCAGCGCGACCTGGGAGACTAGCCCACCACCCAGCAGCCGGCCAGGTGGTCGTCCACGATCCCCGCCGACTGCATGAAGGCGTAGACGGTGGTCGGGCCGACGAACCGGAAGCCGCGGCTGCGCAGGACGTCGGAGAGCTCCTTCGACGCCGGCGTGAGGGCCGGGATCTCCTCGACGGAGCGCGGCCGGGGCCGGTCGGGCGGATCGGCGAAGGACCAGGCCAGCGCGGTGAGGGACTCGCCCGCGTCATGCATGGCGAGGAGCGCCCCGGCGTTGGCGATGGTCGCGGAGATCTTCCCGCGGTGCCGGACGATCCCCGCATCGGCGAGCAGCCGCATCACGTCGCCCTCGTCGAAGGCGGCGACGGCGGGTGGGTCGAACCCGGCGAACGCCGATCGGAAGGCGGGACGCTTGCGCAGGATGGTGATCCAGGCCAGGCCGGCCTGGAACCCCTCCAGGCAGAGCAGCTCGAAGAGCCCCCGCTCGTCGCGCAGCGGTCGGCCCCACTCGGTGTCGTGGTAGGAGCGGTACGCGTCGTCGCCGCTGCCCCACCAGCAGCGGGTGCGACCGTCGGCGCCGGTGACGAGCCCGTCCATCGGTCTATTCTTGCCCTCGACCGATGCCAACCGTCGCCGTCATCTGCGGCTCCCGTTCCGACCTCCCCGCCCTGCGCGGCTGCGTCGAGCAGCTCGACGAGTACGGGATCGGCTGGGAGGCGAGCGTCATCAGCGCCCACCGCCAGCCGGAGGCGCTGCGGGGCTACGTCGCCGAGGCCGAGCAGGCGGGGGTGCGCGTCTTCATCTGCGCGGCCGGCATGGCCGCCCACCTGCCCGGAGTGGTGGCCAGCCTGACCGCCCTGCCGGTGATCGGGGTGCCGCTCGACGCCGGCGCGGGGACCGGCGGCAGCGACGCGCTGTGGTCGGTGGTGCAGATGCCTCCGGGGGTCCCGGTGGCGACGGTGGCGATCGGCTCTGCGGGCGGGAGAAACGCCGCGCACCTGGCGGCCCGGATCCTGGCACTGGGCGCCCCGGACGTGGCGGCCGCGGTGGCCGCGTTCCGGGAGCGGCAGGCCGGCGGCGCCCGGCTGCGGGTCGATCCCCGCGACAGCTCGTGATCGAGCGCTACGCGCTGCCCGAGCTGCGCGAGATCTTCAGCGAGCGGCGGCGGCTGGAGCTGTGGCTGCGCATCGAGCTGCTGGTGGTGGAGGCGCTGGCCGGCGAGGGGGTCGTGCCGGAGGGCGACTGGGAGCGGATCCGTTCCGGGGTGGGCGAGGTCGACCCCGAACGCGTGCACGAGATCGAGCACGAGTCGCAGCACGACGTGATCGCCTTCCTACGCAGCGTCACCGAGCGGCTGGGCCCGGAGGGGCGCTGGCTCCACCACGGGCTGACCAGCTCCGACCTGCTCGACACGGCCACCGCCGTCCAGCTGCGCGACGCGGCGGGAGTGGTGCTCGACGAGCTCGCCCGGCTGGCCGAGGTGACCCGACGCCTGGCCCTCCAGCACCGTTCGACGCCGATGGTGGGCCGCACCCACGGCATCCACGCCGAGCCGATCACCTTCGGCTTCAAGGCCGCCGGCTGGTACGCGGAGCTGCTCCGGGACCAGCGCCGGCTGACGACCGCGCGCGACGATGTGGCGACCGGCAAGATCAGCGGCGCGGTGGGAACCCACGCCCACCTCCCGGCCAGCGTGGAGCGCTCTGTCTGCGAGCGGCTGGGGCTCGCTCCCGACCCCGCCTCGACTCAGGTCGTCAGCCGTGACCGCCACGCCGAGCTGCTCACCGCCCTGGCGGTGCTGGGCGGTACGCTGGAGCGGATCGCCACCGAGCTGCGCCACCTCCAGCGGAGCGAGGTCGGCGAGGCGTTCGAGCCGTTCGGCGCCGGCCAGCAGGGGTCGAGCGCCATGCCGCACAAGCGCAACCCGGTCCTCGCCGAGCGGGTGAGCGGCATGGCACGCCTGCTGCGCGCCGACGCGCTGGTGGCCCTCGAGAACATGGCGCTCTGGCACGAGCGCGACATCAGCCACTCCAGCGCCGAGCGCTTCGTGTTCGAGCGCTCGCTGGGGGTGGCGGCCTACGGGGTGCGGACGCTGGCCTCGATCCTCGACGGGATCGAGGTCGACGCCGAGCGGATGCGCCGCAACCTCGAGCTGACCGGCGGAGCGGTCTACTCCGAGGCGGTCCTGCTGGCCATGGTCGAGCAGGGCGCCGACCGCCAGGAGGCCTACCGCCTGGTCCAGTCCGCAGCGAAGCGGGCCTGGGGCGGGACGACCAGCTTCCGCGAGGCGCTGCTGACCGACCCCGAGGTCGGGCGCTGGCTCACCCGCGACGAGCTCGAGCGCGCGATGGACGACGAGCGGCACCTGGCCGGCATCGGCGTCACCTACCGGGCGCTGGGGCTGGAGGACGGCGAAGGCGCCTGATATGCCCGACCGCTGGTGGCGAAGGGGGCTCGCGGCGGCCGCCATGGTCGCCGACCGTCCGGAGCTCTGGCTCCCCGGCGCGCTGGTCTCGCTCCTGTTCGCCGGCTGGCTGCCTTTCGTGCTGGTGGTGGTGCCGCTGCCCGGTCCCGGCGACCTGCCCTTCATGGCGGCCGCCATCCGCGGCTCGCCGCTCTTCCCCTGGAACATCGCCCTCGGCCTGGCCGGCCTGGGGATCGTCCTTCTGATCGGATACCTGCTCGCTGCCGCGGCCGAGGCGCTGCTGCTGGCCCGGACGGCAGGCCGGCGGGCGACGCGGCGGTCCGCCGCGGGTGCGCTGCCCGGAATGGTGGCGGTGCTGATGGTCGCCTCGCTGCCGGCAGCGGCGGCGGCCGGGCTGCTCGCCCTGAGTGTCGTGTCGGTGGCGCCGGCCGTCTTCCAGTCGCCCGACGTGGGCGGCGGGCCGATCCTGCGCACGCTGCTGGCGGTGGCTCCGTTCGGCGCCCTGCTGGGCGCGGCCCTGTTCATCAGCCAGCTGATCGGCGCGCCCGCCCTCCGCCGCCTCGCCGCGCCGGCCACGGCGCGGCCTGCGACCGCGCTCGACGCGTTCCGCGGTTCAGTCGGCGACCTCGCGCGCCGCCCGGTCCAGCTGGCGGCGACCGCGGCCCTGACGCTGCTGGCCCACGTCGCCTACCTCGCCTTCGTCTTCCTCCTGCTCAGCGTCCTGTGGCGCCCGATCGCCGCGGAGCTCTCCGCCGGGCTGACCTTCGACCCCGTGGTCCCGGCGCTGCTGGTAGGCTTCGTGGCCATCTGGATCTGCCTCGTCCTGGGTGCGGGCGCGCTGCACGCCTGGGCATCGGCGTGGTGGTCGTTCGAGCTGGCGGCAGGGCGGCCGCCAGAGAGGGAGGTGATCGCATCGGCCCAGACCTGAGCCTGGCGGTCCAGGCCGAGCTCGTCCTCCGCCTGGCGGCCGGCCTCGTCTTCGGCGCCCTCATCGGCTTCGAGCGTGAGCTGCACCGGCAGCCGGCCGGCTTCCGCACACACTCCCTGGTGGCCCTGGGCGCGGCCCTGTTCACCGTGGTCTCCGCCTTCGGGTTCACCGGCGACCTGGTCGACCCGACCCGCATCGCCGCCCAGATCGTGACCGGCATCGGCTTCATCGGCGCCGGGACCATCCTCCAGCACCGCGGCCACATCCGCGGCCTGACCACGGCGGCCTCGTTGTGGGCGGTGGCGGCCATCGGCACCGCCGCGGGGGCGGGCCTGTTCCTCATCGCCGGCATGGGAACGGTGCTGATCCTGATCGTGCTGTCGCTGCTCGACTGGGTCGAGGACTCGGCCAAGCGTCGCCTTGGCCTGGGGCCGTCGAGGTATCGGCTGCCCGACGAGGAGCCGGGAGAAGGCAAGACGGAGGACATGCCATGACGCTCATGACGACGGCGATCGAGGGGCTGCCGCTGGTGCACCGCGGCAAGGTGCGCGAGACCTACGCGGTCGACGACGATCGGCTGCTGCTGGTCGCCACCGACCGGCTCTCCGCCTTCGACGTCGTCTTCGACCAGCCGATTCCCGACAAGGGCCGGGTCCTGACCCGCCTCTCGGCGTGGTGGTTCGACCGCCTGGGCGGGCTGGGCGCACACCACTTCGTCTCCGCCGATGCCGCCGATCTCCCCCCGCCGGCACGCAGCAGCGAGCTGGAGGGGCGGTCGATGCTGGTGCGGCGCGCGCGCCGCATCGACGCCGAGTGCGTGGTCCGCGGGTACCTCGCCGGGTCGGGCTGGGCCGAGTACCGCGAGACCGGGCAGGTCGCCGGACACCCGCTGCCGGCCGGCCTGCGGGAGGCGGACCGCCTGCCGGAGCCCATCTTCACGCCGGCCACCAAGGCCGACGTCGGCCACGACGAGAACATCACCCGCGAGCAGCTGGCCGAGCTGGTGGGCGCGCCGCTGGCCCGCGAGCTCGAGGAGCGCAGCCTGGCCCTCTACCGCGCCGGCGCGGAGCGTGCGGTCGAGGTGGGCCTGATCCTGGCCGACACGAAGTTCGAGTTCGGCTGGATCGGCTCGGACCTGGCGCTGATCGACGAGGTGCTGACTCCTGACTCGAGCCGCTTCTGGGATGCTGGCCAGTGGCAGCCGGGACGGACGCCGCCCAGCTTCGACAAGCAGTACGTGCGCGACTTCGTGGTTCGGGCCGGTTGGAACAAGGAGCCGCCCGCCCCGGCCCTGCCCGAAGAGGTGGTGGCCGGCACGGCGGACCGTTACCGCCACGCGTACGAGCTGCTGACCGGGGCCGGCTGGAGCTGAGGGGGTGCGCTGGATCGCCGAGGTGCGGGTGGCGCTGCGGCCGGGGATCGCCGATCCGGAGGGCCTCACCGTCGCCGACGGGCTCCGCTCGCTCGGCTTCGGGTCGGTGCGCGAGGTGCGCACCGGGAAGCTGATCCGGATCGGCTTCGACGCGCCCGACGCCCGCTCGGCCGACGCGACGGTGAGCGACATGTGCCGGCGCCTGCTGGCCAACCCGGTGATGGAGACTGCCAGCTGGGAGGTCCGTGCCGACGAGCAGCCGGGGAACGACATGGAGGCGGTGGGGTGACGCTGGCCGCGGCGCCTCGCCTGGCGGTGATCGTCTTCCCGGGGACCTGGAGCGAGCGCGACTTCGCCCACGTCGCCGGGGAGCTGGGGTGGGAGGCTCGCCTGGTATGGCACCTGGAGCGGGACCTGGGGTCTCCCGACGCGGTGGTGCTGCCGGGCGGCTTCGCGCACGGCGACCACCTCCGCACCGGGGCGATCGCCCGCTTCAGCCCGGCGATGGAGCCGGTGAGCGAGTTCGCCGCCCGCGGCGGCCCGGTGATCGGCTCCTGCAACGGCTTCCAGATTCTCACCGAGGCGGGTCTGCTGCCCGGGGCGCTGCTGCGCAACGACCACCTCCAGTTCCGTTGCGACTGGCAGTGGCTCCGGGTCGATGCCGCCCCCGGGCCGTGGCTCGGCGGGCTCGAGCCCGGTGAGCTGATCCGCCTGCCGATCAGCCACGGCGAGGGACGCTACTACGCGGACGAGGCGACGCTCAACCAGCTCGAGGCGGAGGGCCGGGTCGTGCTGCGCTACGCGACGCCGGAGGGGGCGGTGACCCGCGAGGCGAGCCCAAACGGGTCGTTGCGCAACATCGCCGGCATCGTCAACACCCGCGGCAACGTGCTCGGGCTGATGCCGCACCCCGAGCGTGCCGCAGAGGCCGAGATGGGCGGGACGGACGGGCTGCGGCTGCTCCGCTCGCTGGAGGCGTGGCTGGCGGCGCAGCCGGCCGGGGCGGAGCGACGCGCCTAGCGTTGGGTATCATGCGCGGGTCCCGGGCCGCAGCGGATGGAGCGGTGATCGATGCAGCACGACCAGCCGGACCCGCGTGAGCGACGCGAGCCTGAGGGCGATGACGCTCAGGCCGCCGAGCAGACGCCCGACACGACCGCCTCCGCGTCCGATACGCCCGATGCCGCTGCCTACGAAGAGGAGTTCGAGAGCGCGCCCAGCGGGTCGGCGGGTGCCGACTGGCCGCAGCGCGACCGGTCCGAGCAGGACGAGGCACCGTCCCACAAGCCGGAGCCGGCCGCCCGCGAGCCGGAGCCCCCGCCGGAGGAGGTCGAGGCATACGACGCGGGCGCCCCGCTGCCCTCTCCCCGGTCGGAGCAGGCGCACTCGGTGCCCGCCACCGGGCCGGGCGAGGCGACCCGCTGCCCGCGCTGCGGCACCGAGAACCGGCCCGGTCTGGCCTTCTGCAGCAACTGCGGGCAGCGGCTGATCGCGCCGGGCGGGGCGGCGACGGTGGAGCGGCCCGGCACCCCGGAGGGGACGGCCGCGTGCCCGCGCTGCGGGACGCACAATCGGGCCGGAGTCGCGTTCTGCCAGAACTGCGGCGCGAGCATGCGGGCCCCCGAGGCCGGCTACGTCCCCCCGCGCGCCGAGGAGCAGGCGGCCGCCGGACCGGGGGCCGAGGCCCGCCCCCGGGGCGGAGCCATCCTTGGGCCGGTCGTCCTGCTGATCGGCGCCGTCGGGGTCGTCGTCGGATGGCTGCTGCCGTTCCGGTACGGCGCGGAGAGCTCCCTCTTCGAGCGGGCGTTCGGGCCGGACGGCTACGGCGTCGCATTCTGGAACGCCTACCCCGAGGTGAACGGCGTCCTCGCCGACCAGGCCTACTTCGGCTTCGCGGCGCCGGCGCCGCTGCTGGTGGCCCTGCTCGTGCTGCTCGCCGTCGGCGGCTTCGTGCGCGCCTCCCCGGGTCCGATCCAGCTGGTCGGGCTGATCGTGGCGCTGGTGTGGGCGCTGGGCCTGGTGGTGCTGTTCGTGCTGGTCGAGCTGCTGGGCGCCGAGGTCGCCGACCTGGTCGGGATGCTGCGCGACCTGACCCCCGGCGGCATCATCTTCTTCCTGGCCGGTCTCATCGTCCTGATCGGCGGGCTCACCCGGCTGGCCCGGAGCTGACCATGCTGCGCCGATGCCTCCACTGCGGGACGGAGGTCGACGCGGAGGCGAGCTTCTGCCCGTCCTGCGGACGCCCGCTGTCGGATGAGGCCCAGCCGCCGCCGCCCGAGCCCGAGCCGCCGGCAACGGCCGAGTCGGGCCTGCCGCCGCGCGACGAGGAGGCGCCCACCGCCGCCTGGCGCTCGCCGTCGGAGGAGGTCGGCAGCGCGCCACCTACCGCCTCGCAGGCGGCGGCCGAGCGGGCCGGGGCGCGCGACACGGAGCCGCCGATCACCTTCAGCTGGCCCACCCGGCTCTCGTCCTGGCTGATCGGCGTCGGCGCCGTGGTCGGCGCGTTCGCCATGTTCCTGCCCTGGCGAGACGCGGCGGCCTACACCCAGGCGTGGGGCCTGGCGAGCGGGGTGAACATCCTCTTCTTCCTTGTCCTGCTGTGGGTCGCGGCGACGGTCTTCCTCGCCCGGAGCGTGCCGCACTTCGCCTTCGAGCGACTCGCGCTGCTGGCCGTCTCGCTGATCGGCCTCGGGATCGGCCTCGACCGGATCGGGCTGGCCGGCGGGGCGATCGGCGCCCTCCTCTTCTTCCTCGCCATGCTTGCCGCCACCATCGGCGTGCTGCTGGTCGAGCTGGACGCGGACCGACCACTGCGAGGGCCCTCCCGCTGACCGTCCGCACGCCGATTCCCGCCGAGCTCCACGGTCTCACCCTCGTCGAGTACGAGCGCGTGGTCGAGCTGCTCGGCCGCGAGCCGAACGCGGTCGAGCTGGGCATGTTCGGCGCGATGTGGTCCGAGCACTGTGCCTACAAGAACTCCCGGCCCCTGCTCGGAGCCCTTCCGACGCACGGGGAGCGGGTCATGGTCGGGCCGGGGGAGAACGCGGGCGCACTCGACGTGGGCGACGGGCTGGCGGTGGTCTTCAAGGTCGAGTCGCACAACCACCCATCGGCGGTGGAGCCCTACCAGGGGGCGGCGACCGGGGTCGGCGGCATCATCCGCGACGTCTTCACCATGGGCGCCAGGCCGGTCGCCCTCCTGAACTCGCTGCGCTTCGGTCCGCTCGACCCGGCCGACGACCCGGCCGGGGGGACCGATGCCGAGGCCGCCACCCGGAACCGCTACCTGTTCGGCGGCGTGGTGGCAGGGATCGCCGGCTACGGGAACTGCATCGGCATCCCCGACGTGGGCGGTGAGGTGGTCTTCGATCCGTCCTACGATGGCAACCCGCTGGTCAACGCGATGTGCGTGGGGCTGGCGCGGCACGAGCAGATCACCCTGGCGCGCGCCGGCGGGTCGGGGAACGCCCTGCTGCTGGTCGGCGCCGCCACCGGTCGTGACGGGATCCAGGGCGCCAGCTTCGCGAGCGCCACCCTGGGCGCGGACCGAGACGAGCGGCGCCCGGCGGTGCAGGTCGGCAACCCGTTCCTCGAGAAGCTGCTGATGGAGGCCTGCCT